>JAJRXB010000107.1 GCA_024276515.1 Chloroflexota bacterium | reverse complement strand
GGGAGCTTATCTAGGCCGGGGCCTGATGTTGGTGCTGGCCGCCTGGGTCATCGAGAATCCATTCCTCAAAATCCTGGGGGCCGCTTACCTGATCAAACTGGCCTTTGATCACCTGTCGGTGGCCGACCAGCTGGGCGAGGAGGACCTGTTTGAGCAGGAGCGCAAAGCAGCCAGCACCTTCTGGCTGATGGTGCTCAACGTGGAATTGGCCGACCTGGCTTTCAGCCTGGACAACGTGGTGGCAGCCGTGGCCCTTTCCGACAAACTGTGGGTGGTGATGCTGGGAGTGGCTTTGGGCATCCTCACTATGCGCTTTGCCGCCGGCGTCTTCACCTGGCTGATCAAACGCGAGCCCATCCTGGAGACGGCCGCCTACATCGTGGTTTTCAACATCGGTGCCGAGTTGCTGCTGTCCGAGTTTTTCAACATGCATTTTGAGCCCTGGCAGAAGTTCATCATCTCGCTCAGCACCATCGTCCTGTGCGTGATCTACGCCCGGGTCCGGGTTCTGCACGTCCTGGCTCCGGTTTTCCGTTGGATTGGAGAGGGGATAGGCAACCTGGACGAACTGATCAACTGGGCGTTGCGGCCTGTTACCTTCCTCGTCAAATTCATCTTTGGTTTGATCGGCAGAGCCGTTGCGCCCCTCGTCCACCGCGAACACGCCGAAATCCCTGCCCGCGAGGTTATGGAACCCGCCAACCCTGGGTCGGACAGGGGGCACACGCTGGGACCGGCGGCAGCCGGGAATCCGGGCGTCGAAGAAGAACGTGTGGTGACTGTCAAGTAGGCCAAACGGGGCGAGGTATGCGATGCGACTTCGTGTGTTGTCCGCAACCGACGTCGAGCGGGCCTTGTCTATGGCCGAGGCGATTGACGTAAACGCCCAGGCCTATGCCCTGCTCAGCGCAGGAGAGGCTACAGTCCCTCAGCGGGTGCCGGTGGAGACTCCGCGTGGGGTGACGCTCTTTATGCCCGCCTATCTGCACCCCACCGGCGCCCTGGCGGTCAAGGTTGTCTCCGTTTTTGGCGAGAATCTGCAACGAGGTCTGCCCACCATCCACGCGGTGGTGCTGGCGGTGGACAGCGAGACGGGACAGCCGTTGGCGCTGATGAACGGTATCCGCCTGACCGCGCTGCGCACGGGGGCGGGGAGTGGCGCGGCGACCCGGCTTCTGGCCCGGGAGGATGCGCGGGCGCTGGCCATGTTCGGCGCTGGCGGGCAGGCTATGGACCAGGTCCAGGCGGTCATCGCCGTGCGCCCCATCGAGGAAGTGCGGATTTACACCCCTTCTGGACACTCTGCCCGGAACCTGGCGCAGCAGCTCGGCCAGCGACACCCCGGGTTGCGGGTGTGGGTGGCCGACAGCCCCGCCCAGGCAGTCCGAGACGCGGACGTCGTCACCTGTGCCACCACCAGTGCCACACCCGTCTTTGACCCGGCGGACGTTTCCCCCGGCGCTCACATCAACGGAATCGGCTCCTTCACGCCGGAGATGCGGGAGGTGCAGGTGGTTGGGCTACCCCGATTGCGCGTCTTCGTGGACAGCCGAGAAGCGGCCCTGGCCGAGGCGGGCGATCTCATCCAGGCCGTTGACGAGGGACACCTGCGCCCGGAGGACCTGACGGAGATCGGTCAGGTGGTGCTGGGCGAGGCGGCCGGCCGCACGTCCCCGGACGAAATCACCTTCTTCAAGTCGGTGGGCGTGGCCGTTCAGGATGCGGCGACGGCCCAGACGGTGTTGCAGCGGGCAGCGGAGCTGGGCCTGGGGGTGGAGGTTGAGGTGTGAAGCGTGAAGCGTGAAGCGTAAAATCACGTTTCACGTTTGACGAGAGTCAGTTCCGATTTCATAGAGGGGACAAACGATGGCTCAAGAATTTCCTGATACAGCCGACGTGGTGGTCGTTGGTGGCGGCGTGATGGGGGCCAGCACGGCCTATCACCTGGCGCACAGGGGGGTTGAGAAGGTGGTGTTGCTGGAGAGGGAGCCCTTCTTCGGGATGATGTCTACCGGCCAGTGTGCCGGGGGAATCCGCCACCAATTCTCGTCGGAGATCAACGTCCGGCTGTCGCTGGAGAGCATTCGCATGCTGGAACGCTTCCCGGAGGAGATGGGGCAGAATATAGACCTGCGCTTTACCGGTTATCTCTTTCTGCTGACGCAAGAAGAGGACGTGGCCGCGTTTCGACAGAACATCGCCTTGCAACACTCGCTGGGGGTGATGACCCGGTGGCTGGAGGTGGACGAGATCGCCCGGATGGTCCCCCTGATCAATCTAGAGGGGGTGCTGGCGGGCACGTTTTACGAACGGGATGGCCTGTGCGATCCTTCCAGCGTGGTGCAGGGGTACGTAGCCAACGCCCGACGGTTGGGGGCGTGTCTACTCACCGATACGGAGGTGGTGGGCATCCGCACTGTTGGCGGACGTGTCACCGCCGTGGAGACGAATCGGGGGGTGATCGAGACGCCGGTGGTGGTCAATGCCTGCGGGGCGTGGGCACCGCAGGTCGGTCGCATGGTGGGGGTAGATATTCCCATCCAGCCCATCCGGCGGCAAATCGTGGTGACGACCCCCATTCCCGAGGTGCCGCCCGATTTTCCCTTCGTCATCTTCTTCCGCGAGGCGTTGTACTTTCACCGGGAGGGGGAGGGAATTCTGACCGGCAAGTCCAACCCCAACGAGACGCCCGGCTACAAGTTGACGGTGGACACGGAGTGGGAGATGGTCCACATGGACGAGGCGATGACCCGCATGCCGGCGCTGGAAAAGGCAGGGCTCCTGTCGCACTGGGCGGGCCTGTACGAGGTCACACCCGACGCGCACCCCATCCTGGGGCGGATACCCACCGTGGAGGGATTCTACGTGATGGCCGGGTTCTCCGGGCACGGGTTTATGCACGGGCCGGTCGTCGGCTTGCTGATGGCCGAGGAGATCCTGGACGGTCGCGCTCACACCGTGAACGTAGACCTCTTCCGCTACGACCGTTTCCTGGTGGGTGAGTTGCACCCGGAATATAACGTGGTGTGACACCCCCGGCAGGAATCCTCCCGCGGTTATACGCTCTGGCCGGGTCTGTGACCCGGCGGCGTTGATACGTCTGGAACGCGGGTCACGGACCCGCTTGGAGCAAAAACTTTAAGACAGAATCGCTTTCAGCGATGGTGCGATGTCCTGGAGACTTTTCAATCGAGGTGCGATCACCTGATGCCCGGCGCCGACCAGCAGAGTCAGCGCCGGGTTGTGCGTGTGTTTGGGGGTGCGCCAGTCCTCGAAGTTGCCGTGGTCGCTGACGATCAGCAACAGCGAGCGATTCAGGTCCAGTGCCTCGAGGACGCCGCCGATGAATTCGTCGAGCATGGTGAGGACGAGCAGGGAGAGGTCCCGGTCCTGGCGGTGGCCGGCCACGTCGGTGTACCAGAACTCGAAGTAGGTGAGGGTGTGGTCGTCGGTCAGGCGGGCGAGTTGCGCCCCCGCCCCCGCCGCCGACAGTTCTGGCACGTCGTAGCCCCAGTTGCGCCAATACTCGTTGGTCAGCAGGGCCGAGACGGCCCGGCCGGCTTTGAGTTCGGCCGGACCGCGCAACTTGAGGCCGGCCAGCAGGGCGGCGCGGGTGTTGGCGCTCAGACGTTCCGTGCCTCGCCCCAGCCGGTCGAGGAAACGGTCGGGGTAGGCGTTGGCAAAGGCGACCGGCCTGCCGGCCGCCAGCAGTTGCCGGAAGAGGCTGCCATTCCGCAAAAGGTCACGCAGCGGCTGGTTGGGGTAGGGGCCGTAGTGCTGGCCGAGCAGGGCCGGGGCGTTGACGCCGGTGAGGATGGTGGTTTGGCCGGTGCCGCTTTGGGGCAGGCCGGGTATGCCGAGTTGCGCGTCGAGGGGCAGCAGGGTGGCGTGCCGGGTGCTGAAGCCGCCGTTGGCGCGCACCGGTCGCCGCCCGCCCAACAGTCCGCGCAGGGTCGGCAGGTCGGCGTGCACGAATGGATTGGCCTCGGGGTCGTCGTCGCCCAGGCCAACGCCATCCAGGAAGAGGAGTAACACCCGGTCAATCATCAACGGTGGTACAAAATTCGCTCACGAACAACCAACCGGATTTCCTGATCGAAGTACAGTTCGCCTGCCACCCGTGCGAGTGATGCACCTCGCCGGACGACGGTCACTGTGGAACGGCGCACTGCTGGGAACTGCTCT
>JAJRXB010000106.1 GCA_024276515.1 Chloroflexota bacterium | reverse complement strand
TCTGACGAGCGGAGGATGGCGGATTCACCGCGCCTGGTCAGGGGTCACAGACCCCTGACGAGCGGTCACAGATCTCTGACGAGCGGAGGATGGCGGATTCACCGCGCCTGGTCAGGGGTCACAGACCCCTGACGAGCGGTCACAGGCCCCTGACGAGCGGTCACAGACCCCTGACGAGCGGGGAAGGCGTATCCCTTGCTGCCGATGAGACCGCCCAGATATTTGGGGTCGAGCATAGAATCGCCGGCCCGAGTCACACCGCTTCTCCATACGAGGCGATACGATGGTGATGCAGGGGCCGAGAAACCCGTTTTCCGACAGCTTTGTGGGTTGCACGGGGGGGCGACCGCAAGGGGAGGCGACCGCAAGGGTCGCCCCTACGCCAACGTATCAAAAATCATACCAATTGCCTATTGAAAGGCGGTGTTTTCTACCCGCGCCGGAATAGGGATTCCGGCGCTGCGGGGTGCTCATCGCCATCTCGTGCCCCGGAATCCCTATTCCGGGGCGATTCCTCAGTTCACAATTGGTATCAGTTTGGTGAAGTACTAGCGCGGCACGAACTTCACCGCGTCGAAGGCGATGGTGCGGCTGGCGTAGGTCTCGCGGGTGTTGTCGTAGACCAGCACGAACTCACGGCCCACGTTGGCGGCGTTGAAGTAATAGGTTCCCAGGCTCACCCACTGGTCGCTGTACCGGTTTTGGCTGACGACGCGGTCGTGGCGTTGCCCGTTGTGCAGGATTCGATAGCGAACTCTGGTGCTGGTGGCGTAGCTCCTGGGAATGTAGACGAAAACTTCGTAGTCCCCGGCGGCGGGCAGGCGCGGCGTCCACCGGCCGTAGTTGACCGGCCAGAACGTGCTGTTGTAGGTCCAGTACAGGCTGTTCCCGATTCCCAGGGAGGCAGTGTGTCGTGATCTGAGCGGGCCGCCCCACAGGAAACCGGTGTCGGTGTTGTCTACCACCACCTCGCCGGTTGGGCCGGGCGTGGGTGGCGGCTCGAAACCGTCCACGCTCCACCAGACGACGACGGAGGCGAAGCCGGTGTGCTCGTAGTATTCTACCTGGATCCGGTGGGTCCCCGCGCTCAGGGTGCGCGTGCCGCTGTGGGTGCGTGCCGGCTGGTCGTGCCAAAAGTCTATTACCAGCGCCCCGTCCACCCACAGGCGCACGCCGTCGTCGTGTTTGGCGAAGAAGTTGTAGGTGCCGGCGGGGAGGGTCACGTCGCGGGTCCAGCGGACGGAGAAGTCGTCGGCGGGCAGGCCGGGGGCGGGCGCGCCGATCCCCCAGTCGAAGCGCAATTCGGCGTCGGTGCGGGTCAGGGCCGGCGACCCGGACAGGTCTTTGTTGCTGAAATACTCCCCGGTCCAGCCGGAGGGCGCGGGGGTTGGGGTGGGCGTGGGCGGAGGTGTCCACCACAGCTTGGCGACGGCGGCGCCGGCGTTCTCAAAGTAGGCCATCTGCACCACGTGTGTCCCGGCCGAGAGGTACTTGCTGGCACAATAGGTGGTGGCGCTTTGCAGTTTCCACCGGTCAATGATGAGCTGCCCATCCACCCACACCCGCACGCCGTCGTCCACCGTCACGCAAAACTTGTAGGTATTGGCGGTGAAATGCGTGGTGCGGGTCCAGCGGACGGAGAAGTAGTCGGCGGGCAGGCCGGGCGCGGGCGCTCCGGTCCCCCAATCGTAGTTGATGCTGCTCTCGTAGCGAGTCAGGGATGCGCCGTCGTAGAGGCCGGGATTGGCGTAGTATTCGGCCCACCAGCCGGGGTCCTGAGCCGGCGGCGAGGCCCCAGCCATCGCCGGCAGACCGGCCATCACCAGGGTCAGGATCACAAACCATAACGCGCTGCGCTTCATCATCGTCCTCCTTCGCACTCTGCTCGGAACCTACGTTATGTCTTGATTATACATCGTTTTTTGCAGTTTGCATAATAAGTCTGTCAAGTGAGGTGCGTCCGAATCCTAGACAAGACCTCCGAGGTTTTTGAAACCTCGGAGGTCTTGAATTCCAAGAATCTGGACGGGCTACGCCGGATGAAATGGTTCGTCTCTACTCGTCCACTTCGATGAGTCCCTTGCGGATGGCGTATTTGATCAACTGAGAGAGGTTGTGCAACTCCAGCTTTCGCATCATGTTGGCACGGTATTTTTCGATGGTTTTCACGCTCAGGTGCAGCATGTCGGCCATCTCTCGCGTCGTCTTCCCTTCGGCGGCCAGGCGGAGGACTTCTTTCTCTCGCAGGGTAAGGCTATCGTAGCGCGATTTCGTCTTTTCGGTGCGTTGGGCCAGATAGTCTTCCAGGACGGCTTTGGTCACGCAGGGGGAGAGAAACGCCTCGCCGCGATGGACGGCCCGGATGGCCGCCAGCAGTTCGTCGGGCCCGCTCTCTTTCAGCACGTAGCCCAGGGCGCCGGCCTTGAGCATGGCGAAGAAGTATTCCTCGCGGTCGTGCATGGTAAGCGCCAGCACGTTCACCCGGGGCACGCGGTCTTTGATCTCTCGCGTCGCTTCCAGGCCGCTCAGGTCTCCCATAGCGATGTCCATCAGCACCACGTCGGGCTGAAGACGGGTGGCCTGTTCGATGGCCTGCCACCCGCTGCTCGCCTCGCCGACGACCTCGATGTCGGCGTGACCTTCCAGCAATGAACGAATGCCGGCCCGCACGATGCCGTGGTCGTCGGCTATCAAAACTCTAATTTTGCTCACCTGCAGGTTCTCCAGGATGGGCCTTCAGTTTTGATCCAATGGGACTTCGGCCAGCACCAAAGTCCCGTGGCCCGGTTTGGACCCAATGTAAAACTTGCCGCCCAGCAGGGTGATCCGTTCTTCCATGCCACGCAGTCCCCAGGCTTTTCGCCCTTCGTTCATCACCAGGCTCGGATCAAATCCTACGCCGTTGTCTTCTACCCGCACGATGAGCCGGTTGTCTTTTTGGGTCAGCGAGATGTGAGCTTCGCTGGCCTGGGCGTGGCGGGCGATGTTGGTGATGGCTTCCTGGACGACGCGGAAGACGGCTGTCTCCACCTCGGCCGGCAGTTCGTCTTTCAGACCGGCGGCTTTGATCTGCACGCGGACGCCGGCCGGTTCCAGGTATTTTTTGACCTGGCTGCGCAGGGCCAGAGCCAGGCCCAGGTCGTCGAGGATCTCCGGGCGCAGGTCGAAGATGAGGTTGCGCAGGTCTCGCAGGGCCTGGGCGGCGATGTCGCGCACGTTGGCCAGCTTCTCCTTTCCACTGGCAAAGGTGGCGGGGAGGCTGCTTTCGACGGCGGTCGTCGTCATAATGACGGCGGTGAGGGACTGGCCGATGGTGTCGTGCAGTTCGCGTGCCAGCCGGGCTCGCTCTTCTTCCTGCGCGGTGAGGACTTTGCCCAGCAGTCGCTTGCACATTGCCTCGCGGCCCTGGAGTTGCTCGTAAAGGGTACTCAACTCGCGTGTGCGCTCTTCGACCATTTCTTCCAGGGCTTCGTTCCAGCGGCGGTGGTCTTCCAGGGTGGCCTCCAGCCTCACCCGCATTTGCTCCATGTTGGCAGCCAGGCGCGCCACCTCGCCGACGCCGCTGTCGGGGATGGGGACTCTCAGGTTGCCGGCGGCGAATTGCGTTGACACCTTGTCGAGAGCCTGGATGGGCCTCACAATCTGGCGCGTGATGAACCAGGTGACGAGCCAGGTGGCGATCAACGCCGCGCCGCCACCCAGGAGCATTTGCCGCCGCAAATAGTCGACCGGGGCCATCACGTCACTGGCAGGCCGCCGGACGGCCACCCCCCAGGGGGCGACGCTCAAGGGGGCAAAGGCGAGCACTTCTTCGCTGCGGTCAATCTCCGATCCGCCATCGCCGGCGTGGCATTGGTGACACTCGCCCACCGTCGGTTGCTGGCTGTCGATCAGCCGGGTGAACTGGTCCGCGTGGTCCCCCTTTTCGAGACAAAGCGCCGGCCGGCTGGAGGCCAGGACGACGCCATCGTGGTCGACGACCTCGATGTAGCTGCCGGTGCCAGGAGCGACCTGGCTGAGGACCTCCTTCAGGCCCAGTTGGTCTGCAGGCACCTCTTCGACCAGGACGCCGCTGATCGTCCCCTGTTTCTCTCCCTCCGAAGAGGGTGCGAAAATGGGCACGGCCAGCAGAACGTAGCCCGTGGACGAGTCTGGCGGCTGGCACAAATTGGAGACGTTGTGGGTTTCCGTTCCGAGCGATGATTGCACGAGGGCAAAGTTGGGATAGGGTTGCGACAGCAAGGCCGCGTCGAGAGGTTCTGTCCAGAGCACAATTCCGTTCGAGTCGAGCAGGATGAGGCGCTGACCATAGGCGCTCAATCGCAATTGTGCATCTCGGAGGAGCGAAGCCCGGAGGGAGTCGGAGCCGCCCTGTCGCAGTCCCGGCTCCGCGGCCGTGGCTTCCAACAGGGTCAGCGCCGTGTTCAAACGATGGTCGAGCGACGATGCGACCAGGGTGGCGATGGTTAGCTGATTATTCAGGCTTTGTCGGGTACTTTCCTCGATTGCCTGTCGCCCGGCCAACCAGAAGAAGACGAAGATGATCAGCAAACCTGCCGCCGCCAGCAACTGGATTTGCCGTTGGAGTCCCAGGTTCCTCAGCCAGGCCGGGGATCGAGACCACATTTTTCGCACCGTACACAAACTGTTGAATCGATGGTGGTGGTTAGACTGTAAATGATGGGGGATGTCATTGCGAGCGAAGCGACGCAATCTCCGGCCTGCAATGTGGGGGTTGCTTCGTCCGTTTCACTCCCTCGCAATGACATATCACTTACTTTTCTACCACGACCGAATCGATAGGGTTTTGGCGACTACTCGGCCACCCTGGCGAAGGTTGCGAGCAGCTTTGGCGATGGGGCAACTTTCAGCGGCAGGAGATGGTTTCGGCTTGAAATCCATCGCGCGACCTTCGCCAGGGGTTATGCCTTTCGGACTTCGGAAGTCTTGTGCCTGAGCAGTCACCTTGAGTATATGGCTCATGTATGAAAAGTGTGCCGACGTGTCACCGCGAGCCGGAGGCGAAGCGGTCTCAGCCGTTGGCACTTGCGTGCGGTGCAAGTGTCGCTTTGCTCGCAATGACGTGCCCAGATTCTAGATATGAGCCGAGTATATTATATCACACATGGGTGTGTTTCGTTTCAGTTGGAATGCGGAATTGTTTCCGCTTTTTTGGCCATTGGCAGAATGAATTCTGCATTCCAGTTTGTCACCTCGACTCATTTGAAACACGCCCACATCACATTAGTGTGCCAATTCCATAACGACTTCCTCGCTCGGCGTGGGCGTGATGAGTTCGCCGTATTTGCGATATTCGTCGAGGCGACAGGAGTTGACCAGCCGGCCCTCGAAGTAGGTCATATCGGGGCAGCTATCGCACATATCTACCCGCCCGTCGGGCAGCACGTCGGGGGCCTGCACAATGCCAATCCCCAGGCTGTAGACCGGCTTGAAGAGCCACCACGGTTTGCGCAGCAGACGACCCAATGCGCTGCGAATCTGCCGGTCGATTGGAGCCAGCAAGAAGATCTTTTTCCCCATCCGCACGCCTCGCAGCTTGACCACGTAAGTTCCGTAGAGCAAATGGTGAAAGGTTTGACCCAGTTCCATTGTGATGGGGCTGATGGAGCCGAGCATCTGATCTTCGCAACAAATGGTCAGATTAGCCAGCCACTTGAATGAGGTGTGGGTTTGAGTGCCTCCCAGATAGGCGGAGGCTTCGTACTCTGGAAACTGGCTCTTGATGACGCGGTACACGTCGGTGGATTTGATGCTGATGTCTTCTGGCGCGTCGTCGGTGACGTAGCCCAACGAGTCGAAATTGAGTTTTACCCGCGTATCGCCGACCGAATACTCCATCCCGTCGATGAGCGCCCCCCGGTAGGTGATGAAGGTAAAGCTCTGCACTTTGCCCTTGTTGCTCAACGCCCAGCGGATCAGTTCGGGGATGTCGTTGAAGTTCTGTCGAAAGACGGTGATGCTGAAGCCGCAGGGGATGTCGCCCACTTCCCACACCAGGTCGGCGTAATGCTGGCGTAGCTCATTTAGCTCTATTTCGCTTTTGCCGGTCCAGCCTTTGCGTATTTGCTGCATATCTATGTGAAAGCTGAGGCCGGCCAGGCCGGCCCGTTTCAGCTCGATCAGAAGTTCCCGATTCAGTCGCTTGCCATTGGTCAGGATGAAGGGCTTTATCCCCTGCCGGTTGATGAAATCCACGATGTCTATAATGTCGGGATGAATTAAGGGTTCGCCGCCGGCCAGTGACACGTTATCAATGTTGCGCCATTGCTTCATAAAGAGGACTTCTTCTTTGATCTCTTCCAGCGACTTGTGCCCTTCTACCCGTTGGCGGTAACATCCCTTGCACTGGATGTTACACAGGTCGGTGATCTCCACCCAGCCGATGGGATTGTCGTTGAGGGACCAGGGAAATCGGTATAATTTGTTCTTTTCCAGACTCATAGTTGCCTCCTTCTGTATATGGCTTGATAAAAATTGATGCGTCGTGGGGATCAGCGGATAAGTAACGGATAAGCGGGTGTCTCCCCCGGCCAGGGGCACTGTCCACTAATCCGCTTGCTCAATCCGTTGATGGTCCCCCCTCGCTCAGAAAAGCTAAAGTAGCTGTTCAGGAGGAGGTAAAAATCATCCCGCTGAGCGCTTACAAATGACGGCTAAACCCAATAAAAGCCGGGTTTCTGGGCCCAGGCTGAGGGGGTACCTTTTTGATTATATCACAGATGACCAGTCAATACCAGGGAGAAACCAGTGGGTCAGGTGACAGTCACTTCCAGAAGTGATTGTCACCTGATTTGTGCTCCTTTCGCACCCAACAGAGCGGGCGCATCGCGGAAATGGAGACGATTGTCCCACAAAGACGACCGTGCTATAATAATGTCATTGCGAATCAGGAGAAGACAAACCCCCTTATGTACCTTGGACGCAAACCGCAACGACGCTCTCCGCGCCTGACCCTGCTCTTGCTATTGCTCATCGGCATAGTCGGTGGCTTCGACTATTACACCTGGACCCATCAGCCCCAATGGATCAGGCCCTTTGAGCCTACCCCCACCCCAACCCGAACCGCCCAATCATACGTCGCGGAAGCCGAGGCCTATTACGGCGAGGGACAGCTCGACGAGGCGATTGCCGCCTACCGGCAGGCTGTAGCCATCAACCCGGAAGACACGACCTCTCACGTCCGCCTGGCTCAATTTTTGATACTGCGCCAACGCAGCGCCGAAGCCGTCGAGCAGGCCGAAGAGGCCGTTTTGCTGGAGCCCTCCAATCCCCAGGCCCTGGCCACCTTGTGCCGCGCCTTCGACTGGGAGGGCCAATACGCCGAGGCCTTCGATGCCTGCGAATGCGCCATCGAGCTGGACCCCGACTACGCCGAGGCCTACGCCTATCTGGCTAAAACCTACGTCGACACGGGCGACTGGATCCCGGCGCGCCAATACGCGCAGCAAGCAGTAGATCTGGACTATCAAAGTATGGACGCCCATTTTAATCAAGGTTACGTGCTCGAAGCGCAAGGGCGCTACCGGCAGGCTGTGGACGCCTACGAGAACGCCATAGTCCTCCATCCCAAGTTGGCTCCTCTTTACATCAGGGCCGGACAGAACTATCGGGTTCTCGGTCAATTCACAAAAGCCATCGATCGTTTCGAAAAGGCGATCCGGCTCGACCCGGCCAGCCCGGTGGGCTACGATCAACTCGGCTGGACGTATTACGCGGCCGGCCAATACGGTCGCGCAATAGACGCGCTGGAGCAGGCCACGCTCATCGACCCCGATTACACGGTTGGCTGGGGACACCTGGGGATCGTTTATTACGTGCTGCAACAATACGAGGAAGCCATCCCGGTCCTCCAGCAGGCGATCAGCCTGGCCGATAAAGATTACCTGCGCGGCGTGCGACGGGTGGTGGTCGTCGGGCAAGATACCACCCGCGACCCACCTCAGCCCATCGAACTGATGCGCGGCGATTTTCATCTCCCCGACAGCAAGGATGCGGAGAAAATAAGCGCCAGCCTGTCCCCCGTCCTGAGCCTGGCCCGGATCATCCCCAAACCCGATCAAACCTGCGGTGATCTGATCGCCTACAAGCTGCGCCGCCAGTCTCCGGTCGAGGCCCTGGCAGACAAAGCCGACCCGGCCGAAGTCCCCACCGCGGTCGCCCCGTTTCTCGAGGCCAGAGGACAGGCTACTCTGGACCTGAACAGCGGCCGGCTCGAACTCACCCTGACAGGGGTCCCCCAGCCAGAAGCGGTTCCCTACGAGGCGCAGCTCCTGATCCGGCCTGGCACCGACAAGCTGAGCCTGGGTTATTTTCAACCCGACGCCGCGGGCAACGCCACCCTGACTTTCACCTTCAAAGACGTTCGGCCCGCCCCGATTGACTATTATACCCTGTTGGGCTTCTCCTACGTTTTCCTTGACCGGTGCGACAAAGGCGTACCCTGGCTGCTCGATTCCCTCGACATTGACCCCAGCCCGTCGAACCCTGCCTGGAAAGGGCTTGCCGACTGTCCTGAGGATCAACCTCCTGATACGGAAGAGAGCGGAGAGTAGAGATTTGTGATTTGAGACCAGCCTTGCTATGACCCACAGACGACGTATCAGCTTCCGCCGGCACAGCCTCGCACTATTGCAACCCGCCATCGAGGCAGGTGTGCGGACTGTATTCGATCTGGGGCGCTTCTCCGTGGTGATCGCTCTCACCACCCTCACATTGTTGTTGCCTCGTCCCGCCGGTCTCTCGATGGAAGGACATCGAGCCCTGGCGTTGTTTGTCTTCACCGGCGGCATATTGGCGTTGGAGCCAGTCCCCTTGCCCATCGCCGCGCTGATGGTCCCGGTGATGCAGGTAGCCCTGGGCATTGCCGACGTGACCACCTCCTTCGCTCCCTTCTCGTCGCCGGTGGTCTTTCTGGTCCTGGGCAGCCTTTTTCTGGCCGAAGCGCTGAGCAAGCACGGTCTCAGCCGACGGCTGGCGTTGGGGGCCATCGTCCGCTCAGGTGGAAAGGTCCGCTCGTTGCTCCTGAGCCTGATGATCATCGCTGCTGCCCTCTCTATGTGGGTCATCAACACGGCCACCGTTGCCGTGCTCATCCCGGTGGCTTCGGCCATCGCCCGCCGGGTCCCAGACCCGGCGCGCGCGCACCGATTGCTGGTGTTGTTGACGATGGGGATCGCGGTGGCAGCCAGCGTGGGAGGGATGAGCACAATCATAGGTGCTGCCCCCAACGCCGTGGCCTCTGAGTGGCTGGCGCGCGTCGGCCCCTGGACTTTTTTCGACTGGATGAAATTCGGTCTGCCGGCCGCTTTTCTGTTGCTCCCGCTGTCGTGGTGGCTGCTGTTGCGCATCATCCCGGTAGACGTGGATCAGCTAGACCTGGAAAGCGTCAGAGCAGAGATCGCCCAATTGGATGGCCTCAGCAAAAAAGAGATAGAGATTCTGGTGATTATGGGCATCTCGGCGGTGTTGTGGGTGGCAGGCTCTTACCTGGAGGTTGCGCTGTCTCTACCCCACACCCTGCTATCGAGCGCCATCGTCGCCATTGGAGCCGTCTTCGTTATGTCGGTGCGCTTCATCATCGACTGGGACGACCTCAAAGGGGTGAGCTGGGGCATTTTCTTCATCATCGGCGCCGGCCTGTCGCTGGGCGAAGCGCTCGAGCGGACCGGGACCAGCATTTGGTTCGCTCAACTTCTGACGCCCCTCGCCAACAAATTGCCGGCCGCGGTGATTCTGGCGATGCTGGTGTTTTTGTCTGCCGCCCTCACCAACCTGCTGAATAACGCCACCATCGCCGCCGTTTTCACCCCCATCCTCATCAGCCTCAGCCGCGCCAGGGGTCTGGACCCCGTCTTCTTGGTTCTGCCCACCACCCTGGCCACCACCTTTGGCTACTCTCTGCCTTCGGCCTCGGCGCGGATGGCGCTGGTCTATAGCACCGGCCTGCTATCTCGCAACGAGATGATGCGCTATGGCCTGTTGCTCGCCGTCCCCTCGGCGGTCGTGTTCATTGGACTCTTCCTTCTCCTGTCGCTGTTCCATTGGATATGAGTGGGATATGGGCGTGGCTTTGCCCATTCCCAGCTTGTTTGTTATAATCCGAGCGAACGGCAAAAACGACAGACAGGCGATTGCGACCTCTATCGGCTGCTTGCTGTTTGCCACAACTACCTCGACGAGGTGCTGACGATGGTGAGTTCCGCGCCAGAAAGCACAGCAATGTGCTTTTTGTCCATTATAGTCCCCGCATACAACGAGGAGAAGCGACTGCCCGACAGCCTACCGCAAATTATCAACTTCGTGCGACGACAAAACTACGCTACTGAAGTGATCGTCGTAGACGATGGCAGCACAGACCGAACCGCGGACATAGTGAGGGAGTTTCAAAAGCAGGCCCCCTTCATTACCCTGCTGCAAGTAGACCACGGCGGCAAAGGCCACGCAGTAAAGGCGGGGATGATGCAGGCCCAGGGTGAATTCTTATTTTTATGCGACAGCGACCTCTCGATGCCCATCGAGGAGGTTGAGAAGTTCCTGCCTCCTGCGCTCGACGGGTACGACGTGGCCATCGCTTCGCGGGAAGTTGAAGGCGCCCGCCGCTACGACGAGCCAGCCTATCGCCACCTGATGGGACGAGTCTTCAATTTGATTGTGCGGCTGCTGGCAGTTCATAGCATTCAGGATACCCAGGCCGGCTTTAAGTGCTTTCGCCGCGAGGCCGCTCGCCGGCTTTTCCCGCTCCAAACGATCAGCGGATGGGGCTTCGACGTGGAGATTCTATTCCTGGCCCAAAGACACGGCATGCAAATCGTCGAAGTGCCCATCAACTGGTATTACAAGAATCGCAGCCAGGTGAGACCCATCCAGGACACCTATCATATGTTCCGAGAGGTCCTCAAGGTGCGCCTCAACGCCTGGCAGGGGCGATACGAGTTGGCGGATCGGAGAGCCGGCGAACTGGAAAATCGGCAAAACAGCAAAATGGGGAGTTATGATTCGACGCCTCGCTAACCTGCCGATTCGTCACGCGGGGAGACCCGACGCCAGGCGCGGGTTGGCGTTTGTGGCGATTGTGACGATGGGGGCTTTGCTTGGGTGCAGCTTCGCCACCGCCCTGT
>JAJRXB010000105.1 GCA_024276515.1 Chloroflexota bacterium | reverse complement strand
GTCTGGCCGCGCGCTACCTGTACGACATAGTCCACGCCGACACCGACCCGCTGGGCCCCGACAACCCGCTGATTATGATGACCGGCCCGCTGACCGGGACTCGCACTCCCTCCGGCAGCCGTCACGCATTCGTGGCCCGCAGCCCGCTGACCGGCATCTTCGGCGAGGCCAACGTGGGCGGCTTCACCGGCCACGAATTGCGCCGCGCTGGCTACGACGGCGTCATCGTCACCGGCCAATCCCCCGCTCCCGTCTACCTGTGGATCAAAGAAGGTCAACCGCCGGAACTGCGCGACGCGAGTCATCTGTGGGGGCTGGACACCTACACCACCCAGGCCCGCATCGCCGAGGAGCTGGATGAACCGCGCGCCCGCATCGCCTGTATCGGGCCGGCCGGTGAAAACCTGGTCCGCTACGCCGCCATCCTCAACGCCGACGCCCGCGCCGCCGGTCGCACCGGCATGGGCGCGGTGATGGGGAGCAAGCGGCTCAAGGCCATCGCCATCCGGGGCCGAGGGCCGATCCCCCTGTCCGAGGAGGAGCGTTTCAAGCAGGCCGCCCGCCGCGCCCTCATCCGCACCCAGCAAGAGTTTGCGGTGCAGGTCCTCAAAGGGGCGGGCACCGCCGGGGGGATGGACTGTTTCGACATGCTGGGTGCCGTCCCCGCCCGCTACTGGACTCAAGGAGTCTTCGAGGGGGTGGCCAACCTCAACGGCGGCCTCATCGCCGAGACCATCGCCATCGGGCGCACCGGCTGTTGGGGCTGCGCCGTCCAATGCGGCTTCCAGGTGGAAGTGCCCGACGGCCCCTACCCCGTCCCTAAAACCGACGGCCCCGAATACGAAACCCTGTGCGCCCTGGGCAGTCAACTGCTCATCGGTGACCTGGGGGCCGTCTCCTACTTCGACCTGCTGTGCGACAGCCTGGGCCTGGACACCATTAGCACCGGCGGGGCCATCGGCTTTGCCTTCTGGCTGTTCGACCACGGGCACATCACCGCCGACGAGACCGACGGCCTGACGCTCACCTGGGGCGACCCGGCCCCCGTGGTCGAGCTCATCCGCAAGATCGCCGCCCGCGACGGCTTCGGTAACGTGTTGGCCGACGGGGTGCTGGCGATGGAGAAGCGATATAACGTCTCCGGCATGGCGGTACAGGTCAACGGGCTGGACCCCGGCATGCACGACCCACGGGCGATGAGCGGCATGGCGCTGGTTTACCTCACCTCGCCGCGCGGGGCGTGCCACAACAAAGGCGATTTTTACCTCGTCGAGGTCGGTCACTTCTTCCCCGAATTCGACATCGAGTCCAACGACCATTACCAAGAAGCGGGCAAAGCGCCCATCGTCGCCCGGCATCAGAACTACCGCACGCTGGTGGATTGCAGCGGCTGCTGCCAGTTCGTCAACGTGCCGCTGCGGGAACTTTCGGAGTTGTTCAGCGCCGCCTGGGGCGAAGAGGTGTCGCTGGACGACCTCTACACGGCCGGCGAGCGCATCTTCAACCTGAAACGTGCCCTCAACCTGAAACTGGGCCTGAATCCGCGCCAGAGCGAAGTCTTCCCCAAATTGTGGACCCAACCGCTGGCCGAAGGCGGCACCGACGGCTTCGTCCCCGATTGGGAGGGGATGCTGCGCGAATATTACGACTATCGTCGGTGGGATTGGGAGACCGGTCGCCCCCACCCCGAAAAGCTGCGGTCGCTGGATCTGGAGGACATCGCCGACGACCTGTGGGGGGAGTAGGGGCGAGTTGATTCTGGTGACCGGCGCTACCGGCTTCCTGGGGCGCAACCTGTGCGAGCGTCTGGCGCGCAAGGGCTACCCGCTGCGCGCCCTGGCCCGTCCCACCAGCGATACGACCTTCCTCGAAGCGTTGGGTGTGGAGATCGCCATCGGCGACGTGCGCGACGCAGACTCGGTGCGGGCGGCGATGGCCGGCTGCCAGGTGGTGATCCACGCTGCGGCCCGCTTTCGGCTGTGGGGGCCGCCCGAACTCTTCGAGGAGACCAACCTGTGGGGCACGCGCAACGTGCTGGCCACCGCCTACGCGCTGGACGTGAAGCGGTTCATCCACGTCAGCACCATCATCGTCGTGGGGCCGCAACCGCCGGGCACGGTCATCACCGAAGCGACTCCCTACGGCCCCTACCCGGGTGACAACTACGCCCGCACCAAGATGGGAGGCGAGCGGCTGGCCCTCTCCTACGCCGAAATCGGATTGCCGGTCATCGTGTTGCGGCTGGGGGCGCTTTACGGTCCCTGGGGACATTATGCCTTCAACCGACTCTTCTTCGAGGAGTTTTTGCGCGGCTGGCGGGTGCAGGTCCACGGAGGGCGACACGTCATCTTTCCCTGCTACGTGGGCGACGCGGCGGCCGCCATCGAGGCGGCGCTCACGCGCGGGCGCATCGGCGAAGTGTACAACGTCTCCGGCGAGAGCATCAGCCACCGCCAGGCCAACGAGACGGTCAGCCGGCTGGCGGGCAGAAGTAGCTGGCGCATCAACTTTCCGGGGTGGGTGATGATCAACTTCGCCCGGCTGCTGGAATTCATCGCCCTCTTCACCCGGCGCGAGCCCTTCTACCCCCTCAACCTGATCCCCTACGTCTTTGAAGACTGGCACGTGTGCAGCGACAAGGCCCGCCGCGAACTGGGTTTTTGCCCCGTTTCGTTTGAGGAAGGGGCGCGTCGGACGTTGGAATGGTATCGGAGCATCGGGTTGGTATGAAGCCTGGGTGTGAATTGACGGCCTTCTACTTATAGCTGTACAATATGCAGGAAGTAAATCGTACTCTGTCGGGTAGTGGTAGAAAAGTAAGTGATATGTCATTGCGAGGGAGTGAAACGGACGAAGCAATCCCCGCATTGCAGGCCGGAGATTGCGTCGCTTCGCTCGCAATGACATCCCCCCGTCACTTACAGTTTAACCACCACCCCCTGTCGAGGAGTGTGAAGGATGGGCGAAAGCAGATGGTCCGTGAGTAAAATCACCATCTCTCTGCCACGAGAGTTGGTGACGTACCTTGACACCCGCGCGACTGAACGTCGGGTCAGCCGGAGCAGAATCATCGCCGAAATCCTGGCCGAGAAGAAGGCATCGGAAGAAGACCAGTTGGCTGCGGAAGGATATCGCTTCTACGCGGATGATGGATAGCCCGAACACCCTCCGCCGCAGCACCGCCCTCGACGAGGCCACCGTCCTCAACAACTACCCCGGCCGCTATCCCACCGAAGACTGGACCGCCCGTTACTGGACCGTCACCGAGCGGGGAGACCTGGCGCAGCGCCAGGTGACGGTGCAACTGCCCCAGGGCTTCGGCGACGTTTGCACGCCGGTGGCCGTGGGGCGTGCCGGCTGTGTGCGCGTGGTGCGGCGCTGGGGCTTTGGCTGCTACCCCGAAATTCTGAACGAAATCGATTTCGACTTCACCCCCCTCCTCTCGAATCCGGACGACGACGCCGAATGGCTGGCTCACTACTTCGGCGTCGTCACCTTCGACCTGCCCGGCTACTTCGTCATTGCCAGTCCGACCCATCCCTTTTTGCTCTACGACCCCGACGGCGTGCTCAAAGGCAGCTACACGGAGTGGCGCACCCACCTGGGCGCGCTCTCCTACATCGTGGGCGGCCTGGACGTCGGCTTCGTCGGCTTGCAGGTAGAAGACGACAGGTTGTATCAGCAAGCCCTCGGCTACCTGCTGCAAGCGGTCGGATCCCTCCGGTGCGGCCACTGAGTAAGTCAGACATCTTCAGATGAATCTTTTTTGACAGGTGAATCAAGCTTCTGCCCGTCATTGTGAGCCGAAGGCGAAGCAATCTCCCCCTCCACCCAGTTGGCCAAAACCCGTGAGGCAGACAGTTCGCCCCAATAGGAAACACACCCAGCCCCAAACTCTCTTTTGACAAGATTATCAATTTGAGGTATACTTGGCCCTGTAAGACGCAGTAAGTTTTGCTCCGGAGCTGTAACCGTACCGCCCAGACTTACCGTAGTCTGGGCGGTTTTCTGTCATAACCCGGAGCAAACCAATGCGTCACCCATAGATCCCTTTGGGGATGAACTGGCGTTCAGTGAGTAGAAGGAGGTTTTCCAAAATGAGTGAACGCGAAACCGGCATCGTTAAGTGGTTCAACGACCAGAAGGGCTACGGCTTCATCGCTCGCGACTCGGGGGGAGATGTTTTTGTGCATTACTCCGCCATCAGCGGGCAGGGGTTCCGCAGCCTGATGGAAGGCGAGCGCGTCGAGTTTACGGTCGAGCAGGGTCAAAAGGGCCCGTCCGCCGTTGACGTACGCAAGGTTTAGGTTATCTATCCTATGACAGATACCGAACTTACAGTCGCAGATGGCCTGGTAGTGAGTCTTGATTACACCCTCCGTTTCGACGAGGGAGGGGAAGTAGTTGACACCTCTGCCGGCCAGGAACCCCTGGAGTTTTTGCAAGGACAGGGGCAGATAATCCCTGGCCTGGAGCAAGCGCTCTATGGGATGGCCGTCGGTGATGAGAAAGACGTAACAGTCGTGCCAGCCGATGGCTACGGTGACTTTAATCCCGAAGCGTTTCAAGTTGTCCCCCACGACGCTTTTCCCCCAGATATGTCCCTGACGCCAGGGATGGGGCTTCACATGCGCGACAATTCGGGGCAGGTTTTCGAGGTATACGTGGCCGACGTTCGCCCTGACGGTGTATTGCTCGATTTCAATCACCCGTTGGCGGGCAAGACGCTATACTTCAACGTGAAGATCGCTGGCCTTCGCTCGGCGACAGACGAGGAACTGACACACGGCCACGCTCACAGTCCCGGCGACGAGCAATAAACCTGTTGCCAGCGTTCGCCTGAAGTCGATTACACAAAGAGGACCTCACCGCAGTGAGGTCCTCTTCCTCTTTGTGGGCTGGTGGCCCGCCGGGAGCACAGGGCGGTCATTCGTCTTGTATCGCGTTGAGGGCCGCTTGCATAGCCTGCGCCGCCTCCTCCGGCACCATATCCCCGTCGAGGACAGCTCGCAGCGGCCCACGCATCGCGTCGAAAATACGGTTGGCATCCACGCCCAGCAACAGCCCCCGCCCGGCCTGCATTTGCCGGGCACTGATCCGTAGCAGCGGGTCAGTTTGAATTGCCGGGTCTTCCAACGCCTCAAGGCGGGTGGGCAGAAGCCCAAATCGGGCCGTCCAGGCCAGTTGCCGCCGGGGCGTGGTGACAAAAGACAAGAAGGCGACCGCCGCATCGCGCTCCGTCGCCGGCAGCCCCTCCTTCATCAGCCAATACCGGCCGGCGACGAGAGGCGCGGCCGGTTGTTTCGTCTCGCCGACGACCGGCAGAGGCGCGACCGCCCAGTTCACCCCCCCGGCCTGGCTCAATTCGCCAATGGCCCATTCGCCGTCGATGAGCATGGCCGCCTGGCCACTGGTGAATAGTTCCCGCGCCTGGACGTAGGTCGCCACCGGCGCCACCCCGGTCAGCCGCCCGTGCCAGCTCAAGTAAAGGGTGAGCGCGTTGACCATCGGCGGGATGTCGAGGGTGGGATTTCCGTCGCTGTCGGTCAGCCAGCCGCCGTAGGCCCACAGCCAGGGCACCACCCACAACGGATCGTAGCTGTTCATTGCCAATCCCCAGCGACCGTCACCGGTGAAGGATTCGGCGATGGTGTACATGTCTTCGGTGTTGGACGGCGGCACGGCGATCAAATCCCGATTGTAAAATAAAAGTAAGTGCAGGCCGGCCGTGTCGGGCAGCCCCCACAGGCGACCATCGCGGGTGACACCGGTCAACGCTGGGCTGGCGAAGCTCTCCAGAAATTCAGGGGGGAACTGCTCGTCGAGAGGATGCAGGGCAGATCGGGCCTGCAAGGCGCCGGCCAGAGAAGCATCGCCCAGCGCCAGGTGGAATTCCACCGCGTCGCTGGCGATGGCCTCGACGAGGGCCTGGGCGTCGTCGTAGTGCTGCACTTCGATGACGTAGTTGGGATACGCCGCCTCAAAGGTTGCCACGTCGTCGGCCAGAGCGCCGGCCTGGGCCGGTGGCAGGTTTTCCCACAACACCAGACGGGCGGGGGCAGGGGTGGGGGTAGCCGTGGGCAAGGGAAGCAACGTCGGCGTTGGCGATGGAGCGGGAATCGGCGTTGGTGTGCGGGTCGGCGGAGGGGGAGGCGGGGTGACAGGGGCACAGGCCCCTGTGAGCAGCAAGATGAGTGTCAACCGGAAGAGGAAAGGTAACGAGTAACGGGTAACGGGTAATGAGTAGCAGGTTGCAGGTGTCTTCATTTCTCACCAGCGGCGCGCCCGAAAGAAAAACAGACCGGCCAGTCCGGCCACGAGTAGGGCCACCACACCCACGCCACACAGCCCAATCAGGAGCACCGTGTTGCGGGGCGCGACCGTAGCAGCCGTGGCGACCGGCGGAACCTCCTCTCTGGCGGACGGCGCGGCAGTCGGAGCGTTGGCCTCACTCGTGCCTGTCGGTTCTCCCTCTTTTGAATCTCCGGCCGGGAACTCCGTCGGTTCGGCGGGGGGCGGGCCATAGGTGTCGAAGGGCAACCGGGCTTCTCCTAATTCAGGCCGATCTGCCGGACGAATGCGAATCTCGTAACGGGCCGGTTCAACGGCAAACAGGTCAAAGTCGGGGGCAGCAGGGCGAGTCTGGAGATCAAGGGAGAATCGTCCGTCGGCCCCCACGGTCGCCGGTTGATCCTCCGGCATCGCCCAATCGGTTGGCCGTCCGTTTCGCCACAACTTGGCCGTCAACCGCTGACCCGCCGGC
Organism: Chloroflexota bacterium; assembly: GCA_024276515.1. Taxonomy (GTDB): domain Bacteria; phylum Chloroflexota; class Anaerolineae; order 4572-78; family NAK82; genus JAJRXB01. Next base: position 3,805 of record JAJRXB010000105.1, on the reverse strand, counting down.
AAGGGCAACCGCCCACTGACGCGGATGACGCCCGGGGTGATCTCGATGGCCATGTCCTCCACTTCCAGCAAGGGGGGAGCGACAGCCAGCGCCTCGGGCGTAGGGGTTGGCGCACCGGGGGGGATCTGAAGAGCCTCGGCCGTTGCCATTTCCTCGGCGGTGATTTTGCCCACCTTCGGCACCGGCTGCCCGGCCGGGGCGGGGACGGTCTCGCCGACCGTCGGCGGCGGCGGGGGCGGAGGTGTGGCGGCCGGTGGCTCTGCCTCGCCAACGTCCGCGAGACCCTCGGCTTCGGCGGCCTCCTCGCTCGCCGGAGCCTCCGGCGCGAGACCGGCCTCAGCGGAAGCCTCTTCCCGCGCTGAATATTCTGCGGTGGGCACGATGGCGGGGACGGCCGTGATCGTTCTTACGGCGGCACTTTCCTCTGCAAGCATCTTCATCTGAACCGTGGCTTCAGTTTGAGGAGGAGCCTGCAAGGCGATGGGGGCCGGCGCGCCGCCCAACCCGGTGCGTCCCCACAGCAGCACGCCGCCGACCGTCACCGCGCACAGCAACACAGCCGCGGTTGCGGCCAATCCCTGCACCCAGGGGCGTCGCCACCAGACGGGGCGGGGAGGGCGCACCGGCATCACGTCCGCTTCGCGCAAGGTAAAGGGACGCGGCGCTGCCACCTGGGGCAACCGTCCCAGCAAGACCACCGTCTGACGCAGGGTTGCCAGGTCGTGCGCGCACGTGGAGCAGGTCGCCAGGTGCGCTTCGACCAGCGCCCGCTCCTCGGCGCTCACCTCGTCATCTATATACGCCGACAGCAACTCGGCGACCTGGTTATGGATTCGACCGTTCTGCTCACTCATCTCCGAGCCTTTTGCTCTACCCGCCACCAGAATAACTTACGTAATCGTTCTCCCTCTGTTTTTTTCAGGGCGTTCCGCCGCGAAGTCCCCCTGCGTGGACTGGTTGCCCGCGTAGGCGGGCTTTGCGGCCGAAGGCCCTGTAGGGGCGACTTCAGTCGCGTTTGCTGAAAGAAGGCTGAACGGGTACTAACTTACAACACACGCAGATCAGCAGTTTGAGACGAAGGGGGAAGGACCAACGACGATGCCTGGCTTGCTATTGGCTCCCTGCTCTCTACTCCCTGCTACCTGTTAGACGATATTGAGTCGGTAAAAGTTCCTGTTGGGCCATCAGGTAATCTCTCAGCTTGGACCGGGCACGGCTCAGCCTGGATTTGACCGTGCCCAACGAGACGCCGGTGATGTCGGCGATCTCCTGATAGCTGAAACCCTGCACGTCCGACAGCACCAGCACAGCACGCTGATCGGGGGGCAGGGTTTCGATACCCAGTTGAATCAGATCGCTCAATTCCTGTCGCAAAGCGTATTCTTCGGGGCGCTCGCGACCGTTCACCAGTTTGGGCGAATAGTCGGGGTTCTCGGCCACCGCCTCCAGGGAGTTGGCTGGTCGCCGCCCCTTGTAGCGCAGTTGATCGTAGCAAGCGTTGGTGACGATGCGCAGGATCCAGCTCTTGAAAGAGCCGCCACGAAACTTCTGGATGCCCTTGAAGGCGGAAAGAAACGCCTCCTGGCAGGCGTCGGCAGCGGCGTCGGAGTCGCCCACAATACGATAGGCGACGTTGTACGCCATACCCTGATACGCCATCACCAATCGGTTGAAGGCGGACAGGTCTCCCTTTTGAGCAGCTTGAACAGCCTGAGCTTCGTCCATAATTTGGAGATTGGAGATCAGAGATTAGGGATTGGAGATTATCGGGGAATCAGTCTCCGTAATGGCGATCTCAATCTCTAATCTCTAATTTGACGAATAGGCTCGATTCGTCTATACTGCACGCAGACGCCGGAGTGGCGGAACTGGCAGACGCGCGCGACTCAAACTCGCGTGGGCTTGGCCCTTGTGGGTTCGATTCCCACCTCCGGCATCTTTTCACCTCGTGGCGCTTATTATAGCAGCATGTAATGTAATGTGCCAGGCGGGGGCAGCAGAACCATCCGCCGGGCTCCAGTGGGGCCACATTCCCCCCAAGAGTGTGTCCTTCGCCGTTGCGATCAGTCCCGTCATTGTCAGCGGATTGAGCGGATGGAGCAGATGGTCAAAGGTAAAATCAGCTTAATTCGCTTAATCCGCTGACTATCGCCAGGGGAGGTGAGTAGTTACGGTCGGGATTTGGGGCAGGGAAGGGGCCTTTCGTTTTGGGAGATGAGGAGACGAAGAAAGCTCAGTGCCCATTTTGCGGTGGTGACCGTTTCGAGGAAGAACGAATTGAATACCTGTATAGTTATGAGGGAAAATACCTGTTAGTACCGAACACTCCGGTTACGTTGTGCCTCGACTGTGGGATGATTTATTACGATGGGGCTGTGCTCGAAGAAATCGAGCGCCGGTTTTTCGCGATTTACCAGAACGCCGAAGAACCTGATAGCTACATCCGGCTGCCGACCACCGTTTACGCCTGATTTGTTCTGACGTGAAGTAGCCTGTCCATTCAAAACTGTGTAAAGGGAACAGCACCACCCCGGTGCTACATTGGAGATGCGCAAAATAAATCGCAAACTTCTTATCCTGGCCGTCGTCCTGCCGGTAGGATGCCTGGCGGGGCTGGTTTTTGGCCTCGTCGTCGGCTGGCAGATATTGCCGGTTAAATACATCAACACCGAGATTGGCAACTTTGGCCCCTCGCGGGCCGAAGAATACGTCCTGATAGTTGCGGCGGAGTTCTCCACCGACAACGACGCGGACCGGGCCCGCGAACGCCTGGCCGAACTCGACGTCCCCAATCCCGAACAGTTCGTGGCCTACCTGGCCGACAGATACGTGCAGGAGGACCGTGGTCCCGACGACCCCGACACGGTGAACCTGGTGCGTCTGGCCCAGGCATTGGGCACGAGCACCATCTCGATGGTGGCTTACGTCTCCACACCAACGCCACCTCCCACGCCCACCTTCACCCCCTTGCCCACAGCGACGCCCACCGCCACGCCGACGATACCGCCGGCCGACACGCCGACGCCGCTCCCCACCGATACGCCGGCCGTCCCTCCCACCGACACACCCGTCCCGGCGACCGACACGCCGACGCCCGGCCCGCCCACCGCAACCTTCACCCCGGCGCCGCCCACCGACACCCCCACCCCAACCCCGCCACCCGTTGACTTCCGGCTGGCGACCGTGCACATGCTCACCAAGGTAGAAAATGGGGGGTGCATGGGCAATCACAACGTCTTCATCTCCGTGCTGGACGTTAACGGCGCGCCCTTGTTGGGTGCAGTGATCGCTGACCCACCCTGGAACAATTTTCGCCTGCTAACCGGCGAAAAGAACGAGCCTCTCCTTGATCTAGGAATCAAGCTGGCCGAAATTGAATTGACCAAAAGCAGTACGCAAATACAGGTGGTTGAATATCCCGCAGGTAATCCGGTCAGCAGCGAGCAAACGCCAATTCTGAGCACCAACGATTGGGAAATCCCGATTCCCTGGCTGATCGAGGCCGGCTACTGCGTCGACGAAGCGGAATGCGCCGCGCGCCGGGCCGATCCAACCGGCGTGGGCAACAACACCCTGTGTTGGGGACACTATTCGTACTGGGTCGTCTTTCAGGCAACGCACCCATTTTAGCCCTACGGGCCTCGTTTTGAAGAGATGCAAAGCGGGATAGTCTCCCCGTTGAGTGTTGTTGGTCTATTCTCCATCGAGGATGTTGGGGGGCCTTTCAAGGGAGCCGCCGGAATAGGGATTCCGGCGCTCCGATGAGAACTGCCGCCAGCAATACGCAGCCCCGGAATCCCCATTC
>JAJRXB010000104.1 GCA_024276515.1 Chloroflexota bacterium | reverse complement strand
GAGCAGGCCAGGAGTCAGATAAATGCATTGTAACACAGGGCCACTCTTCTGGCAAGTTCAGGAGGCGGCGTTTTGTTTGCGTATTGGAGGTGTGAACGGTTGCCCTGGCGGGCATAGAACACAACCGAGTTTACGGAAGATCGACCAGAGTTGGCGCGGGCAACCAACATCCACACTACACTCTAAGCGGTCCGTCTGGTCTGTTTTGGGCTGGGCGGGCCGTTTTTGGTTTGGCAGCCAGAGCCGGGCACGGTCACGCAGCCGATTGGTCACAGGCGGGGCTGCGCGCCAACGGTCGGTGTGGCCACCCGTGAATGGATCACAACCGCCCGGTTGCCCTGTTGGGGTTGATAGATGGCCAGCCAGGGTGCGGCCCGGTAGGCCACGGCCAGCGCCGTCAGCAGCCAGTGGGGCAGCTTGCCGCTGAGGATGAGGCCCCGACCGGGTGGAACCGGGGGGACGGCCAGCCCCTCGGCCTGGCCGTAGTCCAGGTAGCCGGCAGGCAGGGTGAACTCCAGGTGGAGGCCACCGGTCGATTGCGTCACCGTGGCCTGCAACGGGGTCCCGGCCCGGGGCATGGCGTGACGGAGTGCCGGCGGTTGGACCCAGCCCAACCGCACGTCGAATTGATAGACGGGTTGCGGGTAGGCGTGGAGGGCCAGAGCGGCGTACAGCCAGTTGGGACCGCGCCCGTAGAGGCCCAGGGGAGTGGCTTCGGGCAGGTAGTCGAGCACGATCGGCAGGTGCCGGGGTCCCCAGGCGGCCTGTCGCCCGTGATGGGGTACACCCAGGGTTCGTGCCAGCCGATCCAGGTCCACCGTGGTTTCCACCGGCGCCAACCGGAGATGGGTCTGGCGTAACAGTTGGGCATCGTAGGCGAAAAGTTGGGCCAACCGGCCGGTCAGGGCTTCGAAAAGCGGGTTGTGAAGCTGCACGCCCCATTCCAGGCCGACCAGGGTGCCGCGCAGGACGGGACGCTCCGCTTCCAGCCGGGCCTCGCCTTTCAGGGCGGAGCGGAGGTCGGCCAGGCACGGCAGGCCGTGGCGGGCGATCAAGTCGAGCCAGGTGAGGCGGGAGGCTTCGTCCGGGGTGAGCAGGATGGCGTGGGTGCAGTGGTCGAAGATGGGCTCCTGCCACGGCCGGGGCCGGCCGCCCACGTCCACGATGAGCGGCAGGTGACGGCCTTTTAGATCACGACAGACGTGGTCCACGAAGGCCGGCGTCCAGGCGCGGGGGACGATGATGGTGCGTACCCGTTCCTGGTCGGCAGTGTGTGTCCAGTCGCCCTCGCCGTCGGGGCAGGCGCGCAGGACGTAGTGCTGTACCCCTCGCCGGCGCAGGGCCTGGGTGAGGTTGGCAGTGAGCACCGATTTCCCACTGTTGGGTGGCCCCCCGATCAATACGGCCGGAAAGAGTTCCATACGTCGTTCGTTTCCAAAGCGATCCCATAGACAGGATGTGAAATGTGAGGCAACCGCAAACACAGTATACGCTGGTGGCCACGATGGCCGGTGGTCCGCAGATCGTGACCTTCGCCCTGGACGATCTGTTGCGGCGCGGCGAGGCGATCCACGAGGTCGTCGTCGTCCACCTGTCGCCCCAGGCCGATCCGCTGACCGGGCGGGCGTTGGAGAGGCTGTCGGCCGAGTTCGTCGGCGATCGCTACGCTGGGCGAGTTTGCCGCTTGCGATTCTTTCCCCTCCGCCGGGGCTGGCAGAAGTTGGACGACATCCGCGACGAGGCAGCAGCCAACGCGGCCTGGAGCGCCATCTACGAGCTGGTGACTACCCTGAAGAGGGAAGGACGTCGTCTGCACGTGTGTATCGCCGGTGGGCGGCGCATGTTGGCCTTGCTGGTCACGTCGGCGGCCATGTTGCACTTCGATCACCACGACCGGCTGTGGCATATGTACACCCCGGCCGACTTCCTGGAGCGGGCGCGCGACGGGGCGATCATGCACGCCCGGCCCGAGGATGGAGTGCGGCTCATCCAGGTGCCGATGGTGCCCTGGGGGGCCTACTTCCCGGCGCTGCGGGCCCTGGCCCGGACCCCGGCCCAGGCCGTGGCCGCCCACACCCGCTGGCTGGACGAGGTGGAGCGCGGGCGGTGCCAGGCCGTGTGGCAGCAGTTGACCGCCCGCCAGCGGGAGGTGTTGCAAGCCCTGGCCGCCGGCCAGAGCCCCCAGGAAGTGGCCGAGACCCTGTGCATCACCCTGGCCACCGTCAACAGCCACAAGACGGCCATCCTGGCTGAGTGCCGCAACGCCTGGGCCCTGGCCGAGGACACCTGGCTGAGCTACCATTTCCTGCGCGAGAAGTTCGGGCCGTACCTGGCCGGCCTGCCTTCAGGATAACACGGGTTGGGACCGAAAACATCATAGAAACCTATGATGTTTTTGGGAGCTTTCTCTCATGCCTGACGGGAAAGGGGGTGGTATAATTTGGGGGAGTGCTTCTTACCGGACGGGCAATGTCATTGCGGAGAGAATCTGGGGAGGTGATCGTATTGGCAGAACGGCATTGGTTTTTGGCGCACTATGGTTTGACGAGGGTGGCCGAAGTCACCGGGGGAGACCCCACGTCGCTTCTGGCCCGGTTGCCGGAGAAGCGGTTGCCAGAGGTGGAGTGGGCAGCCTACGAAGCGGTGCTGAAAGGAGACGGT
>JAJRXB010000103.1 GCA_024276515.1 Chloroflexota bacterium | reverse complement strand
CATCGCCCCATCTCGTAGCCCCGGAATCCCTATTCCGGGGCGATTCCCCCCTCGTCGCTCACCTGCCCCATCGCAGGTGCGGGCAGAATGACGGTTTGGGGCCAAACTCGAATTTAGATGCGATTGCCCTAGAGAGGGGGGCGTTTGGATTTGGCGTCGCCCCATGGGGATTCCGGGGCTATCCCCTCATTCCCCGAGTCGCTGCAACAATCGGCGCAGCGACTCGATGGCCGTTTCTCCCTCCAGGTGGTCCAGCCCTATTTCGGCCAGCACCCTCTCTTTCTCCCCGCTGAGAAGCAATTTGCCCAGGTTTGACCGGGCCAACTCGCGCAGGTCCTCTTTGACCAGACTCTCCACGCGATGGTCGTCCACGATTTTGCCGTCGCGCATGGTGAGAATGCGCCGGGTGCGTCGTGCCACTTTGGGGTCGTGGGTGACGATGAGGATGGTGGTGCCCTGGTCACGGTTGATGGTTTCTAGCAGGTCCACGATCTCGGCGCCACTCTGGGTGTCGAGGCTGCCGGTGGGTTCGTCGGCCAGGATGATGGCCGGATCGTTGGCCAGGGCACGAGCCACGGCCACCCGCTGCCGCTGGCCGCCCGAGAGCTGGCTGGGCAGGTGGTGCATCCGATCCGGCAGCCCCACCAATTCTAACAGATATTCAGCCCGCTCTCGCATCTCTCGCTCGCTCATGCCCTGCCCGTACATCGGTATCTCGACGTTTTCGCGGGCGGTGAGGGCCGGCAGCAGGTTGTGGAGCTGAAAGACAAAGCCCACGGTGCGTGCCCGGAAGCGGTCCACGTCTTTGATGGTCGCCAGGTCTTCGCCGTTGACGATGACCCGGCCGCTGGTGGGCCTGTCCAGAGCGCCGATCATGTTCAGCAGAGTGCTCTTGCCGCTGCCCGACGGCCCCATCACCGTCAGGAACTCCCCCTTGAGGATGGTCAGGTCCACACCGTCCAGGGCCCGTATCGCAGCGCCGTCGCCGTAAACCTTCGTCAGGTTGTGTGTTTCAACTACGATGGGTCGCTCGCTCATCATCTAATCCACTGTGATGTTCACGTAAGCCGTCATCCCCCATCGGAGTCGGGGATCAAACTCGTCGAACTCGATGAGGGTGGTGTAGTTCACTCCACCCTGCTCGCTGCTGGCCTTGGGGCTGATGTGGACTACGTGCCCTTTGAGCAGCGTGTCGGGCAGGGCATCGAAGGTGATGTCTACCTCCTGGCCGAGGGCAATGCGCCCCACGTCGGTCTCGCGCAGGTCGGTGGTCTCCACTCGCATGGCCGACAGGTCGCCCAGCACGATGACGGGCTGACCGGGCAACACCTGCTCGCCGAGGCGGACGTACACCTCGCTCACGGTGCCGTCGAAGGGGGCGACGAGGACTGCCCGGCTGAGGGCAGTCCGTGCGGCGGCCAGGTTGGCCTCGGCCTGGGCCACCCCCGCCTCGGCGATGGCGATCTCCTCGGGGGTGGGGCCGGCGTGCAGCAGGTCCAGCGCCGCCTGGGCCGAGCCGACTCCTGCCTCGGCCTGAGCCAGGTTGGCCTGGGCGGCGGCGACCGCTGCCCGGGCCGCCTCGATCTCCTCCGGCCGGGCGCCGCGCAACAGGGCCTCGTAGTTGGCTCTGGCAACTTCGTAATCGAGGGTGGCTGCCTCCAGGGCCAGCGCCTGGGGTGTTTCGCCGATCTCGCCGGCCCAGGCGATTTTGTCGTATTCGGCCTGGGCCTGGCGCAGAGCAGCCTCGGCCTTTTTCATCGCCGCTGCCGCCGCCTGGATCTCCTCCGGGCGGGCGCCGGCCAGCAGACGGGCCAGCTCGGCCTGGGCCCCTTCCAGTTGAGCCTGGGCCGCGTCGCGGGCGGCCTGGGCCGAGCGCACGGCTTCCTCCGCCTGGGCGATCTCGGCCGGCCGGGGACCTGCCTTCAGCCGGGCCAGGTCGGCCTGGGCCATAGCCAGCGCGGCCTCGGCAGCGGTCACAGCGTCTTCCAACTCCGCAGTGTCCAGCCGGGCCAGCACCGTCCCTGCGGCGATGGTTTCGCCCTCGGGCACGGGCAACTCGACCACCTGCCCGCCGATGGGAAAGCTGAGAGCGGCCCACGTCACCGGCACCACCTCGCCCGAAGCCCAGATGATCGTCTCAAAGTCTTCTGCCAGTTCCGGCGTGGGTGTAGGTGCCACCGATGGGGCGTAGACCTGGGTGTAGCCAAAATAGCCGCCCAGGGCCAGAAGTGCAAGTATTCCGATGATGAGGTTTCTGCGTCGCATAGCGGATTTCTCCAATTCGAAAGGATAAGGCTCGTCCTACTCGTAGCGCAGCGCCTCCACCGGGCGCAGACGGCTGGCGTGCCAGGCCGGGTACAATCCGCCGATGGCTCCCAGGAAGAGAGAGATGCCGACGGCCTGGGCGATGACCTGAGGGGTGTAATACGCGGTCAGGAAGCTGCCGACGCCGGGGATGGCCCGCAGCGCCGCGGCAAGTCCCACGCCCACCAGTATGCCCAACCCGGCCGCCATCAGGCTCAGCAGCAACGACTCGCTGAGAATCATCCACAGCACCCGCGACTGCCGCCAGCCGAGGGCGCGCAGTGTGCCGATCTCCCGCGTCCGCTCCAGCACGGCCATCACCATAGTGTTGGTCACCACCACGCCGCCGACCAGGATGGCCAGGGCGAAAATGGCTCCCAGCATCGCCTTGGTGTTTTGGATGTCGGCGCTGTCCTCTATGAAGTCGGCGGCCAGCGAAACTGCCACGTCGTCGCCGAAGCGTTGCTCGATCTTGGCGCGAACGGCTTCGGCCTGGGATGGGTCGCGCAGCTTGATTTGATACATGCTGACCTGGCGGGGCTTCTGAAAAGCGATCTGGGCGTCGCGCAGGGCCATCACGCCGCCCCCCTCCTCGTAGGCGATGCCGGTCTCGTAGATGCCGGTGACGCGAAATGCGCCACCCGGCAGGCTGATCACGTCGCCCACCCGCTTGTCCAGCGCGTCGGCAGCAGCCCGACCCAGCATCACCTCACCCCGTCTACGAATCCGTTCCCCTTCGACTATCCGGAAATGCCGAATCGCCCGCCCGTTGGGTTCCATACCAAAGATGATCAGGAAAGGTGTGTCCCGCCCGCCGCTGATGCCCCAAATAACGCCCGACACGTCCTTCACCTCTGGCATGGCAGCGATGGCGCGGCCTACCCGTTCCTCAATGACCGAGTAGCCCATATCGGCCACGCCTGCTTGCTTGGCGACCAGCTCTGCTCCGCCCTGCGAGGCAAAGGCGGTGAAGTCCCGAATCATTCCCTCGGTGATGGCGCCCAGCGATACGATCAATCCTACCCCGATGGCAATGCCCCCCATCGTCAGCAGGCTGCGGACGCGGCGGCGCAACAAATTGCGAAAGGTCATCCCAAACATTCGGACCCACGACGGTTCGTGCTCGTCGCCAGCGCCGCTATCGTAGCGCAGGGCTTCGATGGGGCTGAGGTTGGCTGCACGCCAGGCGGGATAAAAGCCGCCCACCATCCCCAGCGCCAGGGCCACCGACATGCCCTGGACCATCAACGGCGTCTTTACCACGCCCGGCGCAAAGCTGGACACCGCCGGCGTGTGATTGATCAGCCACACCAGGCCCAGCCCCAGCCCCACGCCCAGCAGTCCGCCCAGGGCACTCAGCACCAGCGACTGGCTCAAAATCAGACGCAGCACCCGGCCCCGCCGCCAGCCGACGGCCCGCAGCACGCCGATCTCTCGCGTCTGCTCGAAGACGGCCATAATCATCGTGTTCATCATCCCCAGCCCGCCGATGAGCACGGCGATAAGGCTGATGCCCCAGGCCATCGCCCGCAACGACTGAACGTTGACCTGCTCTTCGGCCACGTCGGCCGCTTTGGACACCGACACGTCGTTGAAGAGTTGCTCGATGCGGGCCTGCACCGCCTCTATCTGGGTGGGGTCGTGCACCTGCACCTCGAAGAACGTCACCTGGCGCGGTTTCTTGAAAATGATCTGGGCATCGGCCAGCGAGATGACAGCGCCACCATCTTCAAAACTTTGCCCCGTTTCGTAAATACCAACAATCCGAAAAGGCGTTTCGTACAATTTGATGGTGTCGCCTACCGACTTTTTCAGGTTGTCCGCGGCCTGCCGCCCCAGGATGGCTTGTTTCTCGTGCAGCAGTGGTTGGCCTTTGATGATCTTGAAGTGCTGGATGGCTATCTCGTTTGGGGCGTAGCCACCGACGATGAAGTAAGGGATGCCCTCCATTTGCACGATGTTGAAGATCACACCCGATACGTTCCGCACGCCGGCCAGTTGCGCGATGCGCTCGCCAACCCACTCGTCCACTGTGCTCAGGGTCAGGTCGGCGGCGTCGGACTGGGTGACCAGCAGGTCGGCGCCGCTACCGCCGGCGAAGGCGGCGTAACCCTCGGCAATGCCCTCGGCCATTGCGCCCAGGGCGATGACCGCCGCCACGCCGATAGCGATGCCCAACATCGTCAGCAGACTACGCGCCTTACGACGCCACAAATTACGCAAAATCATCGGTAATCCTATAGGACTCAGCGGGTGTATTTTGTGTAGCAAAAAAAATATTTAGGCAAAGCTAAATATCGTAACGGGATTATACTTTTGTTCCTTCAGGTTGTCAAGCCAATCGACTCCACGCGACTACCCGGCTTTGTCTTGCCCCTCTCGTTCCTCGCCATTGCCAAAGGCAGTTGCCAGGGCCGCCTGGGTGATGGCCTGGTAGACCGGGCCTAATCGACTTTGCAAGGAGTCGCCGGCCAAAAAGGCCGGTTCCCCCAATCGTTTGAGAACGGGCAGTGTTACCGACGGGGGCTTGATAGCCAATGGGAAAGATTCCAACGACTCGCCCATCTCCCAGAAATTGGGGATCGTTTCCTCCAGAGGGATGATCTCTTCCGGCTCCTCTTCTTCCAATTCGTCCTCGATGGCTCCGGGCCAGGGCTTGTAATTGGGCGGGCGAGGCGTCCACGGTGGGATCATCGCTGAAGAGCGCGATGAGCCAGCGATGGGCGGGGTCGTCGTCGCCCGGGAGCCGGGGGGCGGCCGGGCGGCCCCACCGTCGGGCCAGGGCATCGGTCGTCGTCTTCAGAAAGGTGTCGAGCAGGGCGCGCGGAGCCGGTCCTGAGTCTGGGCGAGGGGAGGTGGGGGTGTTACGCGCGCTCACCTCGGCCCGGCAGATAGGGGGCATCGCCGCCTCCAATCGCGCCAGGCGCGGGGCGTCCTTTGGCCCATCCAATATGGGGAGCCAGCGGGCGTGGAAGGTGCGGCCGGCGGCGTCGGCGGGGGCCAACACCGGCACGAGTTTTTGGGCAGCCAGGGTCTCCAGAACCAGCGCGGCGGCCATCCGCCAGTAGCGGGCGTCGGCGGCCAGGGCGACGCGGGACGGCAGGGCCCCGTCCCAAAGCTCGACCTGAAGCACTCCGCCGCCGGGCAGGCCGGCGAGCACCATCAGAGCTGGAGCGGCCGGGAGCCACAGGCCGTGGACGTGCCAGGGGGCCAAAAACGGGGGCGTCTTTTCGTCCAGGTCCCAATCGTGCAGCAGGGCCGGGGATGGCTGGGGACCGGTGCGGGTGCTGGGCAGACGCAACGTCGCCCGGCCCTGTTGAGCTTCGGTCCCCCGAAGGTCCAGCCCGGGGAGCCGGCGCAGGGCGTCGAACGGCGCGCAGAAGGGGTGATCTTTTGGCTTTGGGTTTCTGGCCAACCTGCCGCGCCGTCGGGGCGGCTGCGGGGCGTCGGAGGTTTCGGCCCAAAAGAGCACGCCGCCGGTATCGGTTGGGGTGCGCGGAGGCTGCCAGTGAGCGTGTAAGACCAGCATAGGTACCTCAAGATAACAATTGGCGCTGAGGTGACAGTCACTTTTGGCACAATTATCAGGTCAGAATTTGAAAAATCACCTCGTTTTTTGCGCCAGTTCAAGTGACTGTCACCTCTCTTTTGCTATCAGTATACCATAACGCGGCCAAGCCGCAACCGAATTCTAGCGAAATGTTTACACATCTCTTACGCGATTCTAACACCCGGGGTGTATAATCGAGGCCGAAATTTGCCAGGAGGTTGGGAAGATGCCGATTTATGAGTATCGGTGTGATATTTGTGGAAGTGTGTTCGAACGGATGACCGGCTTTGGCGATACCACGACAGCCATCTGCCCCAACGGGCACAGTGACACACGACGGATCTTCAATAGTCCACCTGGCATTGTTTTTAAAGGCTCCGGATTTTACGTCACCGACAACCGGCCAAACGGCAAATCAAACAATAACGAGGATTGACGACCGCCTACTCAAACAGGCGGGCGATTTCATCCCGCGTAAAGGTTGGCAGCAATCGTTCTCCCTCTGGCGAGAGCAGTTTGCAGCCCTTTTTTTGTTCCACGGCTCGCCCCACACTGGTGGCCGGAATGCCCGCCTCTGCCAGGGCTTTTATGATGGCCTCTGTCTCGCTCGGGGGGCAGGCGATGAGCAGGGTCCCCGACGCAATCACGCCCAATGGGTCGAGGCCGAATTGAGCACACAACGCCGCTGTCTCCGGCAGAATGGGGATGGCGGCTTCCTCTATTTCCAGCCCTACCTCTGCCACCTGTGACATCTCCCACAGGCCGGTCGCCAGTCCCCCCTCGGTGGGATCGTGCATGGCGTGGACCCTTCCCGCCGCCTGGGCCACCTGAGCGTCGTGCACCACGCTGATGCCCGGGTCGTGCAAAAAAGACTGGCAGCGCCGCAAATAGTTGGCGTTAAAGTGCTTTTGCAGATCGTCCCCCTTTTCGCGAGCGATGATGGCCGTCGCTTCCACCGCTATCCCTTTCGTCACGATGATGTCGTCTCCCACCCGCACGCCCGCCGTTGCCACGAAGCGGTCGGGAGTCACCTCCCCCAGCATTTGCCCCACCACGACCGGCCGGTCGAGCCCATAGGTGATCTCCGTGTGCCCTCCGGCCAGCGTCACGTCCAACTGATCGCACGCCTGAGCCATCTGCTGGAAGATGGTGTCCACCAGCGCGACGTCTGTCTTGCCTTCTGGCAGGAGCAACGTCGCCAGGAACCAGCGTGGCGTCGCCCCCACGCAGGCGACGTCGTTGGCGTTGACGTTGACGACGTACCAGCCAATTTCGTCGGTGGCAAAAGTGATGGGATCGGTCTTTGCCACCAGGTAACGATCTCCCATGTCAATCACAGCCGCGTCCTCGCCCACCCGGGCGCCAACGACGAGACGGGGATCAGGGCGGGTGTGTTTCGCCAGCAATCGGGCCAGATGTTCGGCGGGTAGCTTGCCCACAGGGATGGGGTCGTCCATTTGCTCACCTCCAGCCAGATTTTACCACGGGGGACTCGGCCTGGACAAACAAAGGACCTCTCCCTATTTGGAAGAGGCCCCCTGTCGCGCCGTAGCGTTCTACCGGATAACCGGAGGTGACGCTACGGCGCACAAACTGCTGCTACAATAGTCCATTAGCATCACCTCCTTGTCCTGAGATAGCAAGTCGGGGCAAGAGAGGTGTATTCTCTTGTTGGGCGTATTATCTCACAAAAGTCGGTGGTTGTCAACAGGCAAATTAGACTATGTTAGTCCTATCTCGGATGAGCTTTTGCCGTGACACATTGCATTGCGTCGGACGACGAGTCGTGCTACCATAACCTCAAACTGGCAAATCGGCAAGACGTTGGGGGGTAACTTCCTATGCCTTTTTTCATCCTTCCCGATCAGACTCGACTTTACTTCGACGACATCGGCGATGGGCCACCGATGCTTTTGCTGCACGCTGGACTGGGGCGATATGCCGACTGGTTCTACTCGCAAATCGAGGCATTTTCCGACCATCGTTTGCTCATCCCCGACCGCCGGGGCTACGGACGCAGCACCCCGGTGGACCACCTGCCCACCGACTATCATCCGCGCAACGCCGACGACATGCTGAACCTGCTCGATGGTTTGTCCATCGCCGGCGCCGTCCTCTGGGGGCATTCTGACGGGGCCATCATCGCTGCCTGGATGGCCATCAAGCAGCCCGACCGTGTTCAAGCGCTGATCCTGGAGGGAAGTCACCTCTGGCGGCGCAAGCCACAATCGTTGGACGCTTTTTGTGACGGGGCCAACGACCCCGATAGTCTCTCAGAACGAGCGATTCAACGCTTGCAAGAGGGGCACGGAGACCGCTGGCGTCAGGTGGTAAGCAATTGGGGCAACGTTTGGCTGGCGTTGAGTCGGATGGACGGCGATTTGTACGATGGGCGGCTGCCTGAGATCCACGTTCCTACGCTGGTGCTGCATGGGGCCAGAGATCCACACACCAGCGTCGCCGAGATTGAGTTGCTGGCTGCGCAAATCCCCGACGCGCAATTACACGTCTTTCCCGACGCCGGTCATAGTCCCCACAGTGAGCGCGGCAGCCGCGATGACTGCAACCGCCGGGTACGGAGATTTCTGTGCGTTGACGTTTGAAACTCCCATACAAACTGGACTTTGTCCAATTTAGGTTGAGCAATCGGCCACTTCGAGCAAGGAAAAGAAGAAACAAGACTCGGATCGGGAAGCTTTGATTGCCGCCGCACGTCGAGCGGAAGCACCTATCCTGGCAGAAGTGGTGCAGGTCGGTATCCATATCCAGACGCTGTCCGACCTGACCTCGAGGCTGCGCAGGGGGGTTCGAGACTGGCGAACAGGTTCTGCCGGTAAAGCAGCTATCGATCTGTACAGGGAGCCCACAGACTACCGAGCAGGCATTCCTGTCTTGCTCAAGTGGTTGCTGCTGGTAGATAATTTGGACGTGAAATGGGCCATAGTTGATGCTCTGGCGTGGAAGTGGACCAAGCCTGTGGCAGCGCGGCCTCTGATTGAGGAATTCCGCAAAGCTCCGATGGAGAGGTGGAGGTTTAAATGGTCCATTGCCAGCGCCCTTTGCGAGGTGGCCGATGCCAGCGTCTTCGATGACCTCGTGGAACTGGTGCGTGATAAGCGGCGTGGCCGGGCACGGGAGATGCTGGCCGTGGCTCTGGCCAAGACAAAGGACCCACGGGCGGTAGATGTTCTTATCGAGTTGCTCGACGATGAGGAGATCGCCGGCCACGCCGTGTATGCCGCCCTGCCTGAGGCACGTGGTGCTCTTGAGCGCTTTGTGGACCATCCCAAGACGTGGGTGCGCAACGAGGCCAAGCGGGCGCTGGCCAAGATTGACAAGAAGCTGGCCAGGTCTGGGAAAAAGCGATAGGCTCATCGCCTGTGAAGGGCGTGTCTGCGCTCAGGTGACGGTCACCTGCCCGGCGGGGGTGCTGGGCGGCACATGACTAATCTTCGGTCTCCAAT
>JAJRXB010000102.1 GCA_024276515.1 Chloroflexota bacterium | reverse complement strand
TGTTGAAGATGCAGCCCGCTTCTTCTTCGCTCCGAACGCATCTTGGACATCGCTTCAGGAGATCAGGCTCAGCGATGCTGATGGCAAGTCTGCGGGCAACATTGACTTTGTGCTGGTCGCCTACAACGACCAGGGCCAAATTACCGACTTCGGCTCCCTGGAAGTGCAAGCCGTTTACATTTCGGGCAACGTGCGTCGGCCCTTTGAGCACTATATGGCTGACCGCGCAGAGCGCAAGGATATGGTTTGGATCTCCACCAACGTCCGCCCCGATTACCTGTCATCTTCGCGCAAGCGTCTGGTGCCCCAGTTGATCTACAAAGGCGGAATTCTCAAAGCCTGGGGCAAGAAGATAGCCGTTGCTTTACACGAAGGATTCTATGATACACTTCCCCCGCTCCCCATCGTCGAGCGAGACCAGGCGGACGTTGCCTGGTTGATTTAGGGACTTGATTTGAGCGCAGCTACTAACCGTTACCATCTGACACATCGTAAGACCGTTTACACTCTGTTCCAGCCAGCGCTGAAAAAGATCACGACACCCACGCCCGGCGCTTTGGACGAATTCATTGGCGTCCTGCAAGAGAAGCTGGACGAGAAACTGAATAGCCATCCACCTGACGCCCCTACTTTGGCCGATATAGTGACCCGACAGGTTAGAGCGATGCCGGTTTCTTATCAATTGAGCCTTCCCTTTGCGTCGAAGACTCTTCCCCACGGTGGGGGCCTGGTGCCCATTGATACCCGGTTCGATACTGCTTTCGCCAATGCCATTGCTGAGTTTGAAGCGTACAACAAGCACCTGTATCGCCCGAACACCTATCTCCACAAGTGGTGGGCGCGGCGATGCGGCAGCACGTTTCGCGTGATTCTTAAACATTTGGTGGAAAATGCAGACCAACGCGATTATTACGCGCCAGGTGGGCTCGAAGGTAAAATCATTCTGGATCCAATGATGGGAGGTGGGACAACTTTGCACGAGGCCATTCGCTTGGGGGCCAATGTGATTGGGGCGGACATTGACCCGATTCCTGTCCTTCAGGCGCGCGCTACACTATCCGATATACCCCTGAGCGACCTGGAAGCTGCCTTTGACGAATTCTACTATGCGCTTCGTGCCGAGCTTGACCATTTTTTCTACACCGCCTGTCCTGTTTGTGAGCGAGCCACGGAAGTACGGTTCACTCTTTATGGGCTACGTCGTACTTGTGAGTGTGGTCCATCACTGTTCGTGGACTCGACCGTTTTGCGCTACGAATCCGACGGGACTATGATTCGCATTTGCCCCCGTTGTCACGCTATCACACGCGACGGCGAAACATGTCGTTGCCCACAAGGTGGCAACAAGCCGCCGTTGGTCGAAAAAGGCACCAAGTTGTGTGGGACCTGTGGCACAGCCTATCGAGACGACTACGAAACATCATATTACGCCCGTTACGTGCCGCTGGTAATCGTCGGTCAATGCTCGCAGCATGGGCTTTTTTTCGCGTCTCCCACCCGTAACGATTTGGCCTGCATTGAGCGTGCTGATGCCCGGCGCGCTGATCTGGACTTCGGCCCGCCCTGCGACTTTGCGATAGAGCCGGGCCCTAAATCTGCCGATTTGATTCGTCGTGGCATCACGAGTTATCTCGATCTTTTCTCGAGCCGTCAATTGCTCTACTTGCGGCGTGCAATAGACATCTTGCCTGCTCTTGACCCTCTCATCCGGCTGAATTTAGCGCTGTTGGTCTCAACCTCGTTAGAGTTCAATTCGATGCTCTGTGGGTACAAGGGAGCAGATAAACGTCGGCCCGGGGCGATCCGACACACCTTTTCGCACCATGCCTATTCGTTCCCTTATACCGCTTTGGAGAACAATCCGCTTTACCCTGGCAAAGCTTCGGGCACACTTCAGAAGCTATTTCACGACCGTGTTCGCCGCGCCCGTCGGTGGGCTTTGCAGCCCAGGGAACGCATTGTCAAAGGTGGCGTTTCGCGCGTTGTTACCTTGCACGGTGAGGTTGACGTCGGCACCGAAGTGAGCCAAACGGCCGATTTGCGCTCAGGCAGCCGTCGCTTTTTGCTTATCCAGGGGTCTTCAACTTCGCTCAACCTAGACGCCGATAGTATCGACTATGTCGTCACCGATCCGCCTTATTTTGATAGCGTTCAGTATAGTGATTTGGCCGCTTTCTTCCGCGTCTGGCTCAAGCGGTTGCTTCCCACAGAGGCGCAATGGGATTATGACTACGCTGAATCGGCGGTTGACCCTCATACCAATGACGGCGGGCAATACACCCAAGTGCTCACCGGCATCTTTGCAGAATGTCGCCGCCTCTTGCGGAAAGACCGGGGCCGTCTCATCTTCACCTTTCATCATTGGAATCCCAAAGGATGGGCAGCACTTACGTTGGTTCTTAAGCGAGCGTGTTTCGTTTTGCTCAATCGATACGTGGTCCATTCTGAGAACCCGGTATCGGTCCACATCGCCAATCTGAAGGCCCTGACGCACGATGCGATTCTGGTACTGGCTCCGGTTGAAACAGGCCTGGCGCGGCCGTGGGAGTTGCCGTCTACGATTGATAAGAGCGATAGTTTCAGGTTCTGCGAAGATTGCGCTACCGCGCTGGGATGGATGCTGAACGCCGACCTGGCGGATGTCGAGATAGAACGACGATGGGGCAAGTTGCTGAGCTAGTCTTGGGCATTCTACTCTGCTACCCGATTCGAGGTGCAACTTTATGAAACGAACATGGCCATTGATCCTGGTCGCATTCATCCTCACCGGCCTGTCGGCCCTGGGTTGGACGGGGGCGTTGGCCGCGCCGCCAGCGCAGGGCGACCTGGCCCTCATCACTTCGCCGCAAAGCAACGCCATCGTTCGCGGACTGGTTCCCATCCTGGGTAGCGCAACACACCCGCAATTTCAGTTTTACAAAGTGGAGTATGCCCATGAGCCGGTGATCAACGATGCCTGGGTCATCGTCGGGGCTATCCACGAAGAACAGGTGGTGGACGGGCAGCTCGAAGTGTGGGACACCACCCAGATTCCCGATGGCAGCTACTCCCTGCGGCTGCGTGTTGTTCGGATAGATGGCAACTACAGCGAATACTTTGTGGTGCAGGTCGTGGTGGCCAACGCTCAACCGACGGAGACCCCTACGCCGGCCGAGACACCCACCCCCACCATCACCCCCCCCCCCCTGCCGCCGACGCCGACCATCGTCATCGAGCAGCCGGCCCTGCCCACCGGGGCCGCCACCCCCGTCGCCACCCGCACCCCGCTGCCCACGCCCTCCGAAGACGAGAGGGGCTTCAGCCTGGACGTCACGCCTCTGCAAACCGCGTGCCTGTACGGAGCCGGCGCCAGCTTGGGCATCTTTTTGCTTTTCGGGTTTTTGGCCGCCCTGCGTAACCTGATCTACGCTCTCCTGGGCCGGGGATAGGCACGGCCGATGACGCCACCATTTCAACTCTTTGGCCGTCCCAAATCAGTCTCTCCGACCGGGTGGAATGCTCAGGAGGCGTGGCTCATCGTCGGGCTGGGCAACCCGGGCCGCAAGTACGCCGACAACCGCCACAACGTCGGTTTTCACGTGGTGGACCGGCTGGCCGCCGCCACCGATATGCGCTTCGACGAGCGGCGGGGCCGGGCACGTCTGGCCCGGGGACACATCGAAGGGGTCAGTGTAGCACTGGTCAAGCCGCAAACTTACGTGAATTTGAGCGGTGAGGCGGTGGGAGCCGTCGCTCGCTTTTTCAAGGTGCCGCCCGAACGGACGCTGGTCATCTTCGACGACCTGGACCTGCCTCTGGGAACGCTCCGCCTGCGCCCGAAGGGGGGCGCGGGCGGGCATCGCGGCGTGGCCAGCGTCATCGCCCACCTGAACACCCGCGACTTCCCTCGGCTGCGCATCGGCATTGGTCGCCCGCCCGGTCGAATGCCGCCCGAAGCTTACGTGCTGCAAGATTTCCGCGCCGACGAAAAGCCGATTATGGAGCAGGCTTACCAGCGCGCCGTCGAAGCCATTCGCGTTGCACTGCGTGATGGGTTCCAAATAGCAATGAATCAATTCAATTGATGCGCGATTCACAACTCGTCGACTTTCTGAAATGGCTGGCCCTGCTCGTCATCGCAGCGGCGACCACTGTTGGGCTGATCCTGGCATGCCCGGCAGGAGGCGTGTGGCTGGTAACTCCAACGGCTACTCCCTCTCTCACCCCTACGCCCACGCCGACTCCCACGCTCACGGCCACCCGCACGCCCACCTCGACCGCTACCCCCACGTCCACCCCCACCCCCACGCCGACCCCTACCTTCACCCCCACACCCACACCCACCCACACTCCAACGCCAACTCCCACGCCCACCCGCACCCCCACCCCCACCGACACCGCCACCCCAACGCGCACACCTACGTCTACCCCGCCTCCCTGGATCGAAGTTACCAGCCTGCGGGAAGGCTACACCATCACCGTGCCCGGCGCGTGGCAAAGCATAACGGCTGCCCAGGACCCGGCCGCCATCTCTGAGTTGCTGGCCGCTCAAAGCCCCGACCTGGCCAGCGCTTTGGACGACGCCATCGAGTCGGGGCTGTTGACCAGCGTCAGCCTCGTTACCGTGGACCCCGACTCGGGCGCGATGGTGGCAGTGCTCGTCGGCAAGCCGCTCCCTCCGTTGCCGGTGGGGATATTGCTCAATGGGTTGATGGGGCAGCTCGAGGAAGTGGAGGGTTATACGGCCCTGGATACCAGTCTGCGGCAGGTATCTGGGGTGACTTCCGCGCTGACCGAATTCACCCTCCACGTGGGGAAAGGCACAAACCGGGTTCGGCAACGGGGGTGGCAGTTGTTCGTGCCCGCCCGCCGGGCCACGTTTGTGGTCATCCTGGTGAGCGACGAGGCCCGGTTTG
>JAJRXB010000101.1 GCA_024276515.1 Chloroflexota bacterium | reverse complement strand
TCCCAGCGAGATGAACTTTTCCGGCTCTCGCAGGAACTCGACGACCTCGGTCAGTTCTTGCTTGGCCTCGTCGGCGCCGGCCACGTCGTCGAAGGTGACGGTGGGCTTGTCGCCGGTGAACATCCGCGCCCGGCTCTTGCCGAAGCTGAGCGCCTGGTTGTTGGTGCCCTGCGCCTGTCTGACCATGAAGAAGAGCAGAGCGCCAAAGAGCACCAGGGGAACGATGGTGATCAATAGATTCGCCCAGTCCCCCCAGGCGCCCGGCGACTTGACTTCGATCTCAACGTTTCTCAGGTGCTCGGTGGTCACCCCAAGGCTGTCGAGTGTTTCGAAGATGGTCGTGCCCGGTTCCTTGCGCGACGTGCGCAGCGCAATGCCGGCGTCGTTGTATTCGATGGTGAGGTTGTCGTCTTGTACCGTTATTTTTTTAACTTTGCCGCTCTTGATGTCGGCAGCCACCTGGGTGATGTCAATGTCTGACGTCTGTTGAGGACCAGAGAAAACGCTGAAGATCAAAGCCGCGATGGCTACAATAATCAAGAGATACACAATCCCATTTCTGAACAATCCTGAACCCACTTCATTGCCTCCAGGTAAGTTACGTAACTACTTATAATTATACCAAAGATACTCTCTTTTTGCCAGTATCTTTGGGTGTGGCAGGGCTTTTCAACGTTCTAGCGCGAGCAAGGTGACAGTCACCTGGGTTAACGGGTTTTTGAGCCTTTCAATTCACCACGATGGATTGCAACACAATAGCGTCGTCGGCGGCGGTGGCCTGGCCTGCGTTTGTCACAGGCAGACGACCCGCCTCGTCGTACATCCCCACCCGAAGCCAATACTCGCCGGCGGGTGTGTCGGGGGGGATGCTCAGTTGGTGAACGTCGGCGATTTGGTCGCCTGGCGACCAGGTATCCGTGGGGCGAGTCCCGTTCGCCGGCAGCCCGTCGTGCTGGGCCACCGGGCTGCCATCGGCGCGGGTGAGATGCACAAACACGGTGTATCCCTGGCCCGGCGATTGAATGGCCTGCCAGGTGAGGGTGAGCGGCAAGGTCTCGCCCGACCGGTAGCTCAGGCGGGGCAGTTCGTAAGCCACCAGCGAAATCTCATTGCCCAGGCTGGCGCCGACCGGCACTCGCGTTCCGCTGCTGACGGTCAGCACCACCAGGCTGCGACTCCGCACCAGTGAGCCGGCCGGCGGGTCCTGCTCGATGATGGTGCCGGGGGGCTGTTCGCTCCAGGTTTCGCGCGTCTCGGCGATGAGGCCCCGGGTTTGCAGTTGGGTCTGTGCCTCGTCCAGCAGGCTGCCCACCAGCGACGGCACTTCTACCAGTTCGGGTCCCTGGCTGATGACGACGCCAATCGTCGTCCCTTCGGCCACCGGCTCGCCCGCCCGCACGGTCTGCTCGATGATGGCGAAGGCGGGGATGGTGGGATGGTTCGCCTGGCTGATGACTTCCATTTGCAATCCCGCGCTCTCGATCACCCGGCGGGCGTCTTCTGCCTCCATCCCGATCACGTCGGGCACACGCACGTGACCGGGGGCCAGGGTTGCCGTCGGCGTGGGAACTGTGGCCGGGATGGGGCGCACGTACGCCCGGTAAACCGTCGCCCAAAGTGGCACCAGCCCCAGCACGGCGATCACGGCCAGGAAGCCAAGAGTCAGGGCGATCCAATCCACACCGGTTGGCTGAGCGACGGAAGTGTCGGCCACCGCCGCCGGGACTGGCGGGGAAACCGGTGTGACGGCGGGAGCATAAAAGCCGGTTTGTCCTTCTCCTCCCCGCCGGAAGTCGGCCAACGCCTGGCGCATGTGATCGGCGGTGCGAAAGCGTTCGCCGGGCCGCTTGTTCAGCGCCACGTCTATGATGCGGGCCAGCCGGGCGGGGATGCGCGGATTGACCTGATCGGCGGGCACCGGTGTTTCGTATAGGTGTTTACGGGCTACTTCGGCGTCGGAGCCGGTGAAGGGGAGCTGGCCGGTCAGCATTTCGTACAGGATGACGCCGATGGCGTACACGTCGGTGGCGGGGAGCACCCGGTCGCCGGCCGCCTGTTCGGGGGCGAAGTAAGCCGGTGTGCCCCACACCAGTTCGCCCTCCTCGTCCATCGCCGACTCGCCCAGCGCGCGGGCCAGGCCAAAGTCTACCACCTTGGCCCGCCCGTCGGGGGCGATGAGGACGTTGCCTGGCTTGATGTCGCCGTGCACCAGGCCGGACCGGTGGGCATAGCCAACGGCAGCGCAGACCTGCAGGCAAATGTCCACCGCCTGGTCCACCGAAAGGGGACCCCCTTCTTGTAGTATCGTTCTCAGGTCACGGCCCGGCACGTATTCCATCACGATGTAAGGCCGCCCCTGGTCCTGACCGAAGTCGTGCACGGCCACGATGTTGGGGTGAGTAAGACTGGCCGCGCTTTGCGCTTCGCGGTGAAAACGCACCAGAAAAGTGGGGTCTACCACGTATTCGCGGCGCAACGCCTTGACGGCGACCAGCCGCCCCAGGGCTACGTCCTGCGCCCGGTAGACTTCGGCCAGACCGCCCTGCCCAATTTTGGCCAAAAGCTGATAGCGGTTGTTGAAGATGGCCAGATCATCCATTTGCCTGCTCATCTCGTTGGGATAACGTACACGCAATATTGTACCTCAGAACAGGCCATTGTCCAATAGGAAGATCACTTTGGGGTGGGGGTGGAGGGGACGCCGGAGAAACTATCTAATCTCGGACGGAATCTCTTTCCGGGCGAGATGCCACCCTCCCCCGGCCCCTCCCTGCCAGGGAGGGGTGAACGCTTACCTTTTTTGACAAAGGGGACGGGTTGGTATATACTGCTCCGTGAGCGTTCACGTGAACGGTCACGGCCTATGAAACGACGAGTCACCATCGAAGACGTGGCCCGGGTTGCCGGCGTCTCGCGCCAGACGGTGTCGCGGGCCATCAACGACAAGGGAGAGATCAGTCCCGCCACCCGGAAACGGGTGATGGACGCCGTGCAGACTCTGGGTTATCGGCCCAGCGGTGTGGCACGGGGACTGGCCACGCAGCG
This sequence comes from Chloroflexota bacterium, assembly GCA_024276515.1. Taxonomy (GTDB): domain Bacteria; phylum Chloroflexota; class Anaerolineae; order 4572-78; family NAK82; genus JAJRXB01. Next base: position 1,417 of record JAJRXB010000101.1, on the reverse strand, counting down.
CACCCAAACCGTGGGGCTGGTGGTGCCCGACATCACCAATCCCTTTTTCCCCGAAGTTGCCCGGGGTGTGCAAGACGTGGCGCGGAGCAAAGATTACAGCGTCTTCCTCTGCAACACCGACGAGAGTCCACAAGAAGAACTCCAGACCCTTCACTCCCTGGCCGCGCAACCGGTGGATGGCATCCTTCTCTTCGGCTCTCGCATCGGTGACGACGACCTGGCCGCCTTCGCCGACCACTACCGCCCGCTGGTGGTGCTCAACCGCCCTCTGGAACATCCCGGCGTCAGTCTGGTCCTGGTGGACAATCACCAGGGCGCGAAGCTGGCGGTGGATCACCTGGCCGGCCGGGGGCACACGGCCATCGGCATGCTGGCCGGACCCGTCACCTCGCCCAGCAGCCATCAGCGGGTGGAGGGTTTTCGCCGGGCGATGGCCGCCCGCGGATTGTCCGTGGCCGAGGATTTGATCCTGCCCGGCCCCCCGACCATCGAAGGGGGATACGAGGCCGCCCGCCGGCTGCTGACCGAATCGCCGCAGGTGACGGCTCTCTTCGCCTACAACGACCTGATCGCCCTGGGAGCCATCCAGGCCTGCCGCGACCTGGGACGCCGCGTGCCCGCCGATTGCGCCATCGTCGGCTTCGACGACATTCGCCTGGCGGGGATGGTCAGCCCGGCGCTGACCACCGTCCGCGTGGACAAATACGACCTGGGCCGGCGGGCGATGATCCGTCTGCTGGCCATGTTCGACGACCCCGACGCCACCTTCCCCCCCATCTCTGTGGGCGTGGAATTGGTGGTGCGCGAATCTGCGTAAAGGTTATGGTAATGTGAACGATGGGCCTCAACCAACTCGCAAAAATGTATGACTTCACCGGCAAGTCGGTGGTCATCACCGGCGGGACCGGAACGCTGGGCAGCGAGATGGCCCGGGCGCTGGTGGGGTGCGGCGCCAACGTGACCATCCTCACCCGCAACCCAGACCAGGCCGAACGGCGGCTGGCGGACCGCCTGAAAAGCGAGGTAGGCCGGGCCATCTTCGTCCACGCCGACGTATTGGAACTGGACACACTCGAGCAGGCGGCCCAGGTCGTGCGGGAGACCTTCGGCGGGGTGGACGGGCTGGTCAACGCCGCCGGGGGCAACAATCCCGGGGCCACCACCAGTTCCACCCAATCTTTCTTCGACCTGTTGCCCGACGCTTTCCGTCAGGTGTTCGACCTGAACCTGCTGGGGACGGTCCTGGCCTGCCAGGTCTTCGGCAGGCTGATGGTCGAGCGGGGTGAGGGGGCCATCCTAAACATCGCTTCGATGAGTGCGTTTCGTCCTCTGACGCGCATCTCGGCCTACTCGGCGGCCAAGGCCGGGGTGAGCAACTTCACCCAATGGCTGGCCGTCCACATGGCTCAGGAATACT
>JAJRXB010000100.1 GCA_024276515.1 Chloroflexota bacterium | reverse complement strand
GCAAAGGGCCCGTGGTGTAGATGGATAACATATCGGCCTGTCAAGCCGAAGATCGCGGGTTCAAGTCCCGTCGGGCCCGCCTGAGATAAAGAGTCATCGTCTTACGACGTCAAGATGGTGACTCTTTTGCTTTCTCCCTGCGAAAAACATCCGCCCCGGCCGCCCGGAGCCGCCCTCACCCGCCATCGTCAGCCTTGCGAAGGTTGCCGACCGGGTAGTGGTAGAAAAGTAAGTGATATGTCATTGCGAGGGAGTGAAACGGACGAAGCAATCCCCGTATTGCAGGCCGGAGATCGCGCACCTGCCCCACCGCAGGCACGCAGGTGCGGGTCGCTTCGCTCGCAATGACATTCCCCCGTCACTTACAGTTTAACCACCACCGCCGACCAATGGGTTCCAGAAACCTCGATGGCCAATGATGCGGCTGCCCTGGCAAGAACCGGCCCCAGAAACCTTCGCAAGACTCAAAATAGAGCCTGTAACGGAGAGCAACGTTGTGGAGACCAAAGGAGTGAGTAACCCGTGAGCAAGTACGCGACGCCTTCCATGGTGCCTCCCGATCTGTTGGAACTGATTGATCCCGACAGCGGTTTTCTGTGTATAACGACGCACTGGCGGCCCAACCCAGAAGACCCCGACCCGGAGATGCCGGGTCAGAAGTTGTCCATGTCCAGCTACATCCCTGCGTTGCCGGAAATGGACTGTCTGTGTGGTAGTGGCAAGCCGTACCGTGATTGTTGCCAGCGCCAACGTCTGTGGCGTCCGGTCTGCCCCAATCCCGACATGCAGGGATACAGCCTGGTAACGCCTCAATCGGCCACGTTTCGCCAGATAGATGGGCAGGCCATCCGAGAGCGATTAGCGGCGGATACGCGCTTGCGCTATGTGGACAAAGGTTTTGAAAGCAGCTTTTGGGTGTTTTGGGGCGATCCACCGGTAGAAGATGAATACGGCATCCTCTGCTTCGGCGACATTGAGCTCAAGAAAAACCGCATCCTGATAGTCTCGGCCATGAGCGACTTGCGTATGCGTGTTCTGCTCGATTTGCTCCAGGAAATCGCGGGTGACTATCTGAGCCAGCCGCGAATCAGTCGAGATCCGGTGCTGGCAATTGACAAACTGTCCGGCAAGATGACGACCCAGCAGCCGAAACACACACGGCGGCGCAAGCGTCGCAGACGATAAAGAGGTTGCCCTTCCACCGCACCGGAGTCTACCGCTACTACGACGTGCCACTACACGTCTTTGAGGGACCGCGCGACGCGCCGTCCAAGGGCCAATACATACACAGCCACATCATAAATGTGTACCCCTACGAGAAGAAACGCGGCCGGTCGCGGTGGTGGCGTCGCGCCCGCTGCCCCAGGCCAGCCGTACACCAGACAGGCGTGGTCGGGCAGGCTCTCGGCGCGGGCGGCCAGCGCGTCGTAAGCGGCCGCGGTTTGGGGCAGGTCGCGGGTGTAGTCCCGCTCGGCGGCCAGGTGCGCCCCATAGAAGTCGCGGCAGGCGACCAGCACCGCGCCGGGGCCGAGGCGGAAAGCGCGAATGTCGCGCCTGAAGGCCCCAGGCCGACCGGGGCCTTTGGGCGCCGGCTTTAACTTTTTCGCGAGATTTTGACCTGACGTAGTTTGTGCTATACTTTGTCCTGACATTCCTGTGACCCAACTACCTCACCCCGCGACGGCAGACAAAGCAACTGAAAGCATCGAACATTATGTCTAACCACGAGACCAAGGCCAAAGTACTCTGCGTGGACGACGACCATAATCAGCGTTTACTCCTATCGTTTTTGCTCGAGCGGCAAGGGCTGGAAGTACGAACAGCCCACGACGGACAGGAAGGCGTAACGATTGCGCTGGAATGGTCTCCTGATTTGATCTTGATGGATTTGATGATGCCGGGCATGGACGGTTTTGAAGCCACAGAAGTCCTGCGTGCCGACCCCCGCACCCAACACATCCCCATTCTGGCTCTCACGGCTTATGGCGAGGAGAAAATGCAAGCCAGGGCCAAAGCTGTGGGAATAGACGGTTTTGTGTTGAAAACCGTTTTGCCCGCCGACTTGCTCGAAACAATCCGTGAATATCTACCTACGGTGGACCTATGAACGACACCCAGCTATCTGCAAACCATCTACAGGATGAGGCCACCGAGCCGCCTCCTGACCACCGCTCTGGCTTTGTGGCCGTGGTGGGACGGCCCAACGTGGGCAAGAGCACGCTGATGAACGCCTACCTGGGTCAGAAGATCGCCATCGTCAGCGAGAAACCGCAAACGACGCGCAATCGGTTGCTGGGCATCCTCACCCGCGACGACGCGCAGGTTATCTTTGTGGACACGCCGGGCATCCACGCGCCGCTGCACAAGCTGGGCGAGGTGATGGTCCAGACGGCGGTGCGCGCCATCCCCGACGCCGACGTGGTGCTCTTCATGGTAGACGCCAGCGTGCCGCCGACAGGCGAGGACGGGCTGGTGGCCGACGCCATCCGCGACCGGGGCACAGACTCGCCGGTGGTGATGGCCCTGAACAAGATAGACCTTTTGCCCTCCGCCGAAAGCCCTCACGCCGAGGCCTACCTGGCCCTGATCCAGCCGACGGCGTGGTTGCCCGTCTCCGCCACCCGGGGCGACAACCGAGACGAACTGCTCAATCTGATCATCTCTCACCTGCCGCCCGGTCCCCGCTATTACCCGGAAGAGCAAATCACCGACCAGCAGACCCGGTTCATCGTCGCCGAGTTGATTCGAGAGGCAGCGTTGCACCGCCTGCGCCAGGAGGTGCCCCACGCCCTGGCCGTCGTCGTGGACGAGTTCAAACGGCGTAACGAGAACATGACCTACATTGGCGCTACCATCTTCGTGGAACGAGATTCGCATAAGGGAATCGTCATCGGCCAGGGAGGACGGAGGCTGAAGGACATCGGGCGAGCGGCGCGCGTCGAGATTGAAAGGCTGGTGGGCACGCGCGTCTTTCTTGAATTGTGGGTAAAAGTCCGACCCAAGTGGCGCAAAAAAGAGGACGAGTTGCGCCGGTTGGGTTACGTCGCGCCAAAACGCTGATGGCCGAGCTGCCGGCGCCGGACTCGGAAACTTCCGAAGTCCTGGAGACTTCGGAAGTTTGGCCCAAACGCCGGGGGGCAACCCCCTTGACATTTGTACATTTTATGTTATGCTAAAGGTGGTTAATGGCGCAAGAGGAGGCAGGGCGTCATGTATGATGAGCAAGACCGACCACCGTGGCTGCGGAATTTGCGACCCGCCAGGCCCGAACAGGAAACAGATCTCTACACCCCAGCCCCGACTGTGACCGAACCCGCTTTCGAGCCCGGCACAGTCGAAGGCCCGACTGGACCCCAGAGCGTACTCACCCGTCGGCAGATGTTGCTCCTGGCCCTTCTACTGTGGGGCAACGTAAGTGTGTTGGGTTGTCTGTGCCTGCTGGCAACCCAGGTGGTGGTCCCTTAAACCCGTCAGCGCCCCATCACCTTTGCCAGCGCCACCGGGTCGTCCACCATCAAGCCGTCCGCGCCCAGGGCCAGGATGAAGCGCATCACGAGGGGATGTTCGACGACACCAAACCACACGAACACCCGTCGTCCCTCGGTGTGAGCTTGCCTGAGCATCCACGGGTTCAGGATCACCGTTTCGGCCATCGGGCAAAGTGTGGTTGCCCCGCCTGGCTGGGGTCCGCTCAGGTTCAAGTCCCACAAACCGTACAACGGACAAACCTGTACCTCGGGGTTGATGGCGTGGATGGTGTCCAGCGCCTCCGGTTCAAAGGACTGGACGATCGTCTTGTCCACGTAGTCCGCCTCGACGATAGCCCCCACCATTTTGGCCTCGATCCCCGGATAAAGGTGCGCCGACTTGGCCTCCGGCAGAATGCCGACTCCGGCCTCCCGGGCCAGGGCGACCACCTCCTCAAAGGTGGGCACCCGCTCTCCGTCCCCCGCGTCGAGGGCGCGAATTTGCTCCAGCGTCAGCGCCCGCACCTCACCCGTGCCGTCCGTGGTGCGATCCACCGTTCGGTCGTGCATCACGACCAGCGCCCCATCCCAGGTCATTTGGACGTCCATCTCAAGCCAGTCGGAGCCTGTTGCAATCGCGTTGCGGAAGGCAGCCAGCGTGTTCTCCGGCGCGTATACCGGCCCGCCCCGGTGGGCAATGAGCTGCGGAGCAGAAGGGAGCGGTCCACGCAGGGCAAAGTAAAGCCCATAATACAGCACAGGGATCAGAACCAGTATCAGCAGACAACCGCACCCCCGCCGCGCCCGACGACGGGCGCGTGGTGCGTTCCCCGGCAGGGCATTTTGAGCGTTGATGGTTCACCTCCTTTTGGGGAGCTTTCTCGGAAAATGCTTGGAGCCCCGTCCTCGGGGCGGCTTTTGCCGCGCCCCCGGGGACGGGGGCTGGGAGCAGCTTGTGTTTTAAAAATGCCCGTAGTAACGACTCACCTGCACTGCGGTGCAAGTGTCAGTCGTCGATTGCTTGCATTACGAAGCCTAAAACGACTGAAGTCGTTACTACCAATGCATTGCTTACCCCCCGCTGCTCCAACAAGCTCCTATGGCGTCAGAGTGAGAGTCGCCTCGGCGTTGGCCTCCACCGCCTCCCGGTCGAAGAGCATCGGATGATATTCCACGTTTTGCCACAGGGAAATGAAGTCCTCCCGGTGCGGATGGAAAAGTTGTCCGCTTTGCCCGGTGGTGTGAACAGTCATCGAATTGGCCAGGTTGCTCAAATCAACGATCTGCCGCTGCGACACGCCGTGATTCATCGCAAAAGGCTCGTTGAAGTCGAACGAGGCGGCGTCTACTGTGAAGTTGTCGCCCCGGGCCGGGATGGGCTTGCTGTTGAAGAGCCATTCCAGCAGACCGATGCCGCTCTGGCCGAGGGGCTGGTGGACGAAGGTCATCGTGTGCAGCCGACCCCACTCCCACTGCTCAGGGGCATCCCCATAGCGTTCGCTCAGCCAGGCGACGGCGTCGGCCAGGCTGCGGCGCACGATGTCGTCGCGAGTCTCCACCTGGGCCGTGGTCACGTCGTCGAACCAGGGACTATCGGCCTGCGCCATCAGGTCAACCATCATCGGCACGTGCGTGTAGTGCTCGCCCCGGTAGTCCTCCATCAAGTCATCACCCAATTCATCGGCCAGCGTGTTGCGCAACAGGAACCAGTACCACACCTGGTAGATCGCTGCGCCGGGCCGGTCGGCCTCGCTGTACAGGTCCCACGCCTCCACCTGGGCCAGCGCCCGCGCCTGAAGGTCGTCCTCCGGCTCGATGGCCAGCAGATAGGGTCGCATCGCTTCGGCCGGCAGCGAGTAGGTTTGAGCCTGGATGCTCTGCATATCCTCCAGGGTGACGTCGTCGTCGGCGGCCAGCAGGTCGGTGATGCGCTGAGCCCGGTAGGGAGCGGCCCACTCGTAGGCCAGATGATAGGGGTAGTCGTCGGGGACGACTTTGTTGTTGGCGGTGGCGATGAAGCCGGTAGGCGGATTGAAAACGCTGGGCAGTTCGTCGAAGGGGATGAAACCTTGCCACTCGTACTCGCCGGTCCAACCGGGCACAGGGACCAACCCCTGATGCCCCGGCGCGCGGATGGGGATTCTGCCCGGCGACTGGTAGCCGACGTTGCCGTCCACGTCGGCGTAGACGAAGTTCTGGCTGGGCACGTCCCAAAAACTGAGCGCGTGACGGAATTCGTCCCAATTGGTCGCCAGGTTGATGAGCACGACAGCCCTGAAGAGAGTGCCCCCTTCTTCCAGAGCCGTCCACCGGAGCGCCATCGGCTCGGCGTCCTCCAGGTCGCCGATGACGTCGTTCATAATGGGACCGTGGCGGGTGACGAGCACGTTCAGCGTCACCGGCGACTGGTCTTTGACCTCGATGGTCTCCTGGATCACCTGCAAATCCTGCCACCACCCCTGGAATTCGTATCGGGTGGGGCGGGCCGGGTCGTCCAGCTTTTCGATGTAGAAATCTTGCACGTCGGGGGCCAGGTTGGTGACTCCCCAGGCGATGCGGCTGTTGTGCCCGATGATGACCATCGGCACGCCGGGGCAGGTAAAGCCGACGCTGTCAAACCGACCGCCGTGCAGGCCGTTTTCGTACCAGATGGAAGGCATATTCAGGCCCAGGTGGGTGTCGTTGGCCAGCATCGGCATGCCGGTGGCGGTGCGGCTGCCGTGGACGACCCAGTTGTTGCTGCCCCAGAACGGGCCCCGGTCGCCCAGGATGGCGGACAGGGCATCCAGGCCGTCGAAATCGGCTCCCCGCAGCCAGGCGTAGCTCCGCGCTTCGGGGGGGATGATGACGGGCGCGCCCTCGGCGTAGGGGGGCAGGAGTTGCTGGGCCGCTTCTTCGCCCAGCTCGGCGATGATGCGGGCGCGCAGCAGCTCGAATTCGTAATTGCCGCCCAGGTCGAAGCTCATCACCTTGCCCCAGGCCAGGGTGTCCACCGGCGTCCACGGTGCCGGGTCCACACCCAAAATGGTGAACTCCAGCGGCAGGCGGTCGCGGTGGGTTTCGATGTAAGCGTTCACCCCTTCGGCGTAGGCTTCCAGGACGACGCGGGTATCGTCGTCCACTATTGCCCAGTCCTTCTCGGCCGCCCGGCGCAGACCGAGGGTGCGCAAGAAGCGGTCGGTGTCCAGGGTAGCCTCGCCCAGCACGGCGCTGAGAGTCCCGCTGCCGATGCGCCGGTTGAATTCCATCTGCCACAGCCGATCCTGCGCGTGGACGTAACCCTGGGCGAAGAACAGATCGTGCTCGTTTTCGGCGTAGATGTGAGGCACACCCCACTCATCTCGGATCACCTCCACCGGCGCCGACAGCCCGGAGACGGCCACCGTCCCGTCCACCTGGGGCCAGGGACGTCGCACGAACCAGGTCCCTACGCCCGCCAGGATCACCCCAACCACCAGCAACGCAATCCCAACGATGGCAAGCATTTTGCCGATGCGTTTCATACCTCCTCCCTCCTCTCTTTAACGTCTTTCCAATGAAATTCTCGCACAAAAAAGCAAAGATTTTTCTGCCGGGATTGGGGGATGAGGGGATTTTCCCAATTTTCATCTCCTAATCCCCTCATCCCGGCCCTGTATGGAACCTCGCCTGAGGCTGAAAAGCCCCAGCCGAAATGGCACTGGCGCGTGGCCGGATAACGTATATAATCGAGGGACGTATATAACTCAGAATCAGGCCCATTCGAGAAAGGACGATGGAAGATGTCTTCAACGATCATCAGTGCGCAGACCACGGTCAACGTCACGGTAG
>JAJRXB010000099.1 GCA_024276515.1 Chloroflexota bacterium | reverse complement strand
CTGAAGTCGCCCCTGAAGGCTCCAGCCGAGCATCGGCCTGCGCCGACGCCGGCGTCCACGGAGGTGGACGCTGGGCCGCCAGGCCTCCAGGAGCGGTTTCAACCGCGTTTGTGCTTATCGGGCCCGGCGATGGCGACTGAAGTCGCGCCCGGAGGCTCCAGCCGAGCGTCGGCCTGCGCCGACGCCGGCGTCCACGGAGGTGGACGCTGGGCCGCCAGGCCTTCAGGAGCGGTTTCAACCGCCTGTGCTATTTGCGAAGGTTCCGCGAGAACATCACGGCCGGAGTGCCTTTTTCAGCCAAGAATGCTCCAATTGCCAGGGTCAGGTGGAACCTTCGCAAGGTTTTAGGGCGCACGGCCGTGCGCCCCTGCGCCGCTACTCGCCCCAATCTTCCTCTTCTTCCGGGGCCAGCTCCAGCGTCGGTGGGTCGAGGCGCATCACCTCCAACTCGACGCCACAGTCGGGGCATTGGACGATCTCGCCCGTCAGGGTGTCGTCGGCCAGGGCGACCTCGGCTGCGCACTCGGGACAGGTGGCTTGGTGACTCATCGTTCGTTCTCCTTTCCTGACGTAACGGTTGAAAAAATAAATACACCGGCGCTCCATTGTGGGTCTGGAACGCCGGTGTATTTTGCCTGTTTGCAGGCCAACACAACTATCCAGACCCGGGGTCCGGCTTCTTGCTGGCCTTCTTCTTGTCATCAGAGACACGCGCAGGGTTGCCCCTACCTGTAGACGAAGGAGGGAGGACGAAGGACGAACGAAGATAATGCGACTTCGCCCTTCCTCGTTGCTCTTTCGTCAGTCGTCGTTCGTCGATCATCGTTTTGATACCCGATTCAACGTGGGGGGATGATCCCCGACGTTTACCCAAACGTAATTATTATTCAGGTGACTGGCACTTTGGTTCTGAAAAGCGTATCACTGTGAGGAAATTCGAGGTCATTTTGCCCCAATTAAGTGCCAGTCACCTTTATGAAGGTGACTGGTTGCACCCAAACAAAAACGGCCCTCTCAGATTTTGGTCTGGAGAGCCGTTACACGCCACCTGAAGAAATAGGCAACAAAACTATCCAGACCCGGGGTCCGGCTTCTCGTTGCCCTTCTTGGTGAATAGATCAGCAGTCATAGTCCAGATGCCTCGCTTATATCGTGGGCAAGCATATCACAAAAAGGAGGATTTGTCAACCAAATTTTTTGCAGATTTATGATCGCAATATTGCGGGAGAAGGGCTCCCGAAGCCGTGGGGGCCCCGGAAGTCTCCCCGCTTTTTCGAGAAGATACGCAGATCGATAAAGCGAGTTCGGCTGTCGGCGGTACCACCCTGAAGCCTACCTCCGATACCTCCCTGTCCACGATGCGGAAAGCGCGCAAAGTCGGGGCGTCGCTTTTCATCAGCGAGACGATGACGTACACGGCCTCTGGATAGCAGGCCATAGACAGGTCTGTGAGCGATGGATAAGCCGGGCTGGTGGGATGAGAATGATAGATGCCGAGCAATTCCAGCCCTTGCTCCTCTATCGTCCGGAAATGGCGCAGTTGATCGTGCGGGTCCATCAGATATTCGACCGCCGGGTTTTCGGCGACGTTGGCTGCGGGCAAAATGCGAGTCACACGCCCGGCGACGCCGGCCAGCAACCCACAGGCCTCGTTTGGAACTTCGGCACGAATATGAGCAAAAACTTGCACGAGCTGTGCTTCCGTTAAAATCAGCGACATATCGGTAACGCCTTTTCGGGCACGGTCGGAAGACCGGCCCGATCCGGAGCAGCTTGATTCTAACGACTCCCAGGTCCCACGTTGGTGAGGACGGGCCGATCGGGATCCGGTTTGGACTCGGCCGGCAGCGGGTTGTTGACGTTTTGCACGCTGATGGCGGCCGCAATCCTGGCGGCGATCTCGCGGATGGCGATGGCCGCCGGCGACTCCGGCTCGGAGATGACGACCGGGCGACCGTCGTCGCCGCCGGCGCGCACTACCGGGTCTATGGGCACTTCGCCCAGGAAGGGCACGTTCATACGCTCGGCCACCGCCCGGCCGCCGCCGTGACTGAAGATCTCGGTGCGCTGACCACAATGCCCACAGACGAAATAGCTCATATTCTCGATGACGCCCAGCACGGGCACTTGAAGTTCTTTGAACATGGCGATGCTCTTGATCACGTCGGCCAGGGCCACGTCCTGGGGCGTGGTGACGATGATCGCACCGGTCAGCGATAGAGATTGGGCCAGGCTCAAGCTGGCGTCGCCGGTGCCGGGGGGCAGGTCCACCACCATATAGTCCAGGTCCCCCCAGTCCACGTCGCTGAGAAACTGGCGCATCACGCTGTGGATCATAGGGCCACGCCAGATGAGCGGCGTATCTTCGTCCACCAAAAAGCCCATAGACATCAGTTTGACACCGTGGCCTTGCGGGGGCAAAATACGCCCGTCCAGTGCCCGGGGCCGTTCGTGGACCCCCATCATCAACGGGACGTTGGGGCCATACACGTCGGCGTCCAGCAGGCCGACCGTGGCGCCGGTTTGAGCCAGGGCCAGGGCCAGGTTGGTAGCAATGGTGCTTTTGCCCACGCCCCCCTTGCCGCTGGCGACGGCGACGGCGTTTTTCACGCCGATGTCCATCTTGCTGAGCAGACGGCGGTCGCCGGGAACGCTGGAATCGAAGTGGACGTTGACCTGTCGCACGCCGGGCACCTCCATCACCGCCGCCCGTGCCATCTCTTCGATTTGATTCTGAAGGGGACAGGCCGGAGTGGTCAGCATCACGGTGAAATCAACGACGCCGTCGTCGATCTTCAAGTCACGGATCATGTTCAGCGTGACCAGGTCTTTGTGCAATTCGGGCTCGATGACGCGGCTGAGCGCCTCCATCACCTGAGCTTCGGTAGGACTGGAGGTCATTCGATTACTCCTGAGTTTGAAGTCCTGATAATTATACCCGAAACGGAAATACCCGCCAATGTGAAAGTCGGTAGTCTCTAGGGCAATCGCATCTTAATTTTATACCAATTGCGTATTGAAAGGCTGTATTTTCTGCCCGCGCCGGAATAGGGATTCCGGCGCTGCGGGATGCTCATCGCCCCATCTCGTAGCCCCGGAATCCCTATTCCGGGGCGATT
>JAJRXB010000098.1 GCA_024276515.1 Chloroflexota bacterium | reverse complement strand
TCGCGCAGGGCCAAACGTTGCGCCTCTTGCACCAGTCGGGCATTTTCCAGGGCCAGGGCCACCTGCTCGGCGATGGCCTCGGCCAGGGCCAGGTCGTCGCCCGACCAACCGGGGTCGCCCGGCGCACGGCGAAAGTCGAGAGCGCCGATAATTTGACCGCGCAGCACCAGGGGCACGGCCAGCGTGGGCGGTTGGTCGCCATTCCCACGGACGACCGCCCGGCCGGCTCGCACCGCTTCTTCGATTTCGGGGCGGTGGTCGCGGGGGTCGGCGGTCAGCCCGATCGGTCCGAACCGATAGCCGGCACGCTCAACCCGACGCGCCACCAGCTCTCTCCACGCATCTTCGCTGTAGCTGCGATAGAAGGCGCGCAATTCCTGCAAGGCGGCCTGCGTTTCGGCGAAGAGGCGGGCATTTTCAATGGCAGTGGCTACGTGGTCGGCGACCAGGCGCAAAACGGCGATGTCTTCGTTGTCGAAGGCGGCCTCGCGCACGCTCTGCACGTCGAGCACGCCCAGCACCCGGTCGCCGACCATAATCGGCAGCGCCATTTCCGAACGGGTGTCGGGCAGGAAGGGGTTCTCAAAGTGTACGGCATCTGCCCCCATGTCGAGGGCGATACGAGGCCGGCAATGGTAGGCGGCCCACCCCACCAGGCTTTCGCCGCCCACCTTCAGCCGGTGTCCCCGTTCCAACATCTTCTGGCCGCCGGGGCTGTTGGCCGCCTGCAACACGGCCCACTCACCCTGGTCGTCCAGCAGGAAGATGCCGGCGTGATAAAAGTCGAAATGCTCTCCGATGGCGTTGACCACCCGATCCAACAGGTCGGCCGGGTCGAGGACGGAAGTGATCGTCCGCCCCACCTCGGCAGCGGCCTCGATCTGCCGCGCGCGCCGGCCCAGCGACCGGGTGCGCTCGGCGACCTGTTGCTCCAGGCTGCTCAGCAACCCTTGCAATCGCTCGGCCATGGCGTTGAAGGCAGTAGCGGCGGTGGCAACCTCGTCGTGCCCCACCACAGGGGCGCGCACCGACAGGTCTCCGCTGCCCAGCCTGGCCGCCGTCTGACCCAGACTCTGCACCGGCTCCGCAATCTGATTCGAGAGGACATAGGCGATGAGCACCGAAGCGTTCAGAACCAGGATCAGCGTACACAACATCAACACCATCGAGCGTGACTGGTTGTCTTTGGCTTCGAGGACGACGGTCTTAAAGCCGGCCTCTTTCCTCTCGTACAGAGCGGTCGTCAGGGCCCCGGTCGAGCGGTTCGTCTCGTTGAGCGCACTCAGGTTGATTTCGATGCTGGTCCGCAACCGACGGACCTCGCTCAAGGTAGCCAGGTGTTGATCGAGCAAGTCGATCATTTTCGATTTATCGGCGACCGGAATCCGAGGCTCGTCAATCGCTTCGATTTGGGTGCGCAGCCGCTCGGCCAGATCGCGGGCCCGACCCACACTGGCGCTGTCGGCGTGCCGGAGGAAGCTTGTCTCCCACTGCCGCATTTCAAGCAGGGTGATTGTTTCGTCCCGGAGGTCGGCAGCCTGCAACCGGGCCTGCAGGGCGAGAGTGGATTCGTTGAGGCGGCCAACCGCGCCGGTTTCTCGATAGCCGAGTTGTTCCATGCCATCGGCCAGCGCCAGTACCCGCTGGCGGTAGGTTCGGCTGATCGTTTCCAATTCCATCAGGGCCGGGTCGTCTTCCAACTGGCGCAATTCGGCCACCGTATCCTCCATCTGATCCAGGCGGTCGAGAATAAGGGGCACGAAGCGGTCTCGCCCCTCGGCAAAGCCGGTCGTTTCAAACCCGGTGGTCTGCCAGGTGTTGTAAAAATCGTTGGTGAGGGTTTCGATCTCCAGGAGACTGCTGATAATTTTTGAAGTCAGGTCGGCCAATTTGTGCTCGGTGGTCAGCGTGCGGTTGATCACGCTCTGGTTGGTGCTGGTGATGTAGGTGGTGATGACTCCCATAACGAGGGTCAGCAGGGCCAGCAGGGCAAACCCCATCTGTAGCTTGCGGCGAATCGGCAGCCGAGTCAGCAGGGCACGCAGGCCGGCGTCGGGGAGGAGTCGTCTCATCCCGGCGTAGGCAACCAGGCTGACGAAGATGATGGGACTGAGCACAGCCGGCCCGATCTCGCCGGTGATGGGGGGCAGGACGAGATGCAGGGACGACATCACTACCACCCCGCCGGCCATCAACCGGGCCAGGCGGCGGGTGCGATCGGAAATCCGCCGGTCGAACCAGCCGGCGCGCAGGGCCACACCCAGGGCGACCAGCCAGATAAACCGTATGTGAATCAGATACAAAAATGGGGCCAGACGACCTTTCAGATAAGCAGTGGATTCGACGTAGCCGCCGCCGTAGCCCCCGGCATCCAGCGGCACAAACCACCACCGGGTTCCGAAGATCACGTCACTCAGAGTCAGCACAACGGGCAAGGCGACCAATAGATAGCCCAGCCGCCACGCCCAGCGCCAGCGACCTTTCAGCCAGTCGGGGTAAAAGAGGACGATGAAGCTCATCACCATGCCGGGGGCCAAAGCGCCCAGGGTGGCGGCCAGCAGAACGGTGGGCCACCACGCTTCGGCGGCGTTGGAGGCCATCAGCAATCGACCAAACCCCGCGTTGTTGAAGGCGAAGATGAGCAGCAACGCCGCCAGGTGTCGGTTGGCTTTCGACCGGGGGTCGAGGATGAGGGTGTGGACGGCGGTCAGCACCTCGACCAGGGTGACGAAGAGTACGAAGATGTCTATGCCCGCGACGTTGGTGAGGTTCATAGCTTCACCTCCCTCCCCTGCTCTCCATCCGTCTCACCCGGCGGGGACTTTGCCCCGTCCCCCCCGTTGTCGCGGGCAGGCACCAATTGATCGGGCGTGCCCAGCCGGATGAGGCCCTCGGAGGCGCGCAGCGCGCGGCTGAGTTCACGCACGGCGGTTTGCATGATGGTATCCTGATCCACCGTGGTGCGAATCCTGTCGCTGATCTCGGCGATCCACTGCTCGCGCTGAGCTCGGCGCCGAGACTCTTCCAACAGGCGCGCATTTTCCAAAGCCATGGCCATTTGCGACACGATGGTTTCGACCAGCGACTTCTCGCTGGCCGACCAGTCGGCGCCGGCGTCGTCTTTGCGAAAACCCAACAGGCCGATGGTTTCGTTGTGGAGCTTGATGGGGACGGTGAACAGGTTCGGAGAATCGGAGGTCAGCGGGTCGGGCAACTCCGCCTCCAGATTCGCCGGTCCCCGGTGTCCAGACTCTTCGAGTCCCTTAACACCGGTCACGGTTTGCAATTGCCCCTGTCGGTATATCACCGACATGCTGTCGGGCAACGCCTGCCATAGCTGCTGGCTGTAGCGGCGATAGAGAGTCGCCAGCTCGTCGAGTTGGGCTTCGGTGCGGCGATGCAGGCGGGCATTCTCGATGGCAACGGCCAGGTGGTCGGCCAGAGTTTGCAACACGGCCACGTCTTCTTCTTCCACAAAAGTGTCTTCAACGCTCTGCAAATCAAGAGCGCCGATGACCTGCATCCCCACTTTCAGCGGCAGTGTCAGCCCCGACCGGGCCCCAGGCAGCAAGAAATCGCTCCCGCTTGACGTCACAGAGTTGGGCCCCGGGAGCCCGGACAGCCCCGCCTGCGGCCGCTCCGTGATTTTAATCGACTCCAGCTCGACGAGGTCGAAGGTCAACCGGGGCTCGCCTCTGGCGGTCACGTAGCCCACCGGCGTGTCGGCTCCCACCCGAAGTTTGTGTCGTATTTTCTTCAACTGGGTAGCCGCCTCGCCGGCGGACGCCTGCAACACCGCCCATTCGCCCCGGTCGTCAATCAGGTCAAGGGCCACGCAAAAATGACCCCAGCGAGCATGAATGAGTTCAACGGCTCGATGTAGCATCAGGTCCAGGTCGAGCGAGGAAGCGACCTCACGGGTAACATTGATGGCCGCCTGAAGCTGTTCTGCGCGCCGGTTCAGGCCCTCGTTGGCCTGGCGCATCTCCTCGCTGGCCTGTTCCAATTCACGGGTGCGCTCTGCCACCTGGTGTTCCAATTCAAAGGTAAGCTGGCGCAACGGATCGAAGACCTGGCGGCGGGCCACGGTGTAGCCGATGATGCTGACCCCGACCAACGGTCCCAATGAGGTATATGGAATCGCGACACCGATGAAACGTTCGACCTGCAACAAGACCAGGATCGGGCCGATCACCAGCGCCCCAACGCCGAAGACAAAGAGACTGTCCTCTCCCAAAAGGGGACCTTCGGCCAATCGCCTGCGGTAATAAACCAACAAGCCCAAGGCGGCAAATTGATAAACGAAGGGCAACGCGCTGAGCACGTAGCCCAATGACGTGATGTCGTATCGCAGCAACCCGGCCTCGTTGAGCCTGATGTCGGTGACCACCGTCCCCTGGAAGATAAGGGAAGTCGCCACCAGCCAGGCGAGGATGCCGGCGGCCAGGCTGACTCGAAAGGCCCGGCCACGCAACCCGACGAGGTGGCCCACAAAGGCATACAACAGCACGCCGCTGGCGCTGAAGAATGAAAGACTGATCCAAAACGAGACGAGTGGATTCCCCTGCTTCAGCCAAAAGAGGAAGTTTGTGAACTGGCCGCTCGCCACCTGACCAAACAGTGAAAACAAGAACAGCGCCAGCCAGAGGTTAGACCTGTGCCAGTAGGGACCGCCGCGCGCGCTGGGACGCACGATACCCAACAGCACCAGAAGGATTGCCAGCGACACGGCTACCGTAGCCAGGTTGCCGACCAGGCCAAACCACGACCAGAATGTGAGCGTGAATTCATTCATAAAACTTCTCCCATTCTAACCTCCCAAACTCTAATCCTTAACCTCGCCAGGGACTTGAGGTTGAAGGTTGGAGAGTTCGGGCGACAGGCCTTCCGGTCCCAGGTAGGCAAAAGCCTCCGCAGCCCCTACGGCTTCGCTCAGCTCCCGGACGGTGGTCTTCAGGATGGCCTCCACGTCCAACGAGCGTCGAATTTCGTCGGCGATTTCCCGGATTTGTCGCTCACGGCGGCCGGTCATCTGAACCTGTTGGAAGAGGTAAGCATTTTCCACAGCGATGGCAGCCTGGTCGCTCAAGGAGCGGAAGGTACGCAGCTCGGTCTCGGTCCAGGCGTGCGGTTGACGGCTGGCCACGTTCAGCAACCCTACCGGTCGCGTGGCCGAGATCAACGGCAATATCAAAACGGCCCGGAGCTGGAGATGCTCAACCAGCAAGCGACGTGTTTCGTCGTCAATACGCCCGTCTGTCACCTCCGACAGGAGATCGGCCACCATCAGCGGCTCCGCCGCCCGCTGACGCAAATATTCTATCAACTTAAACTGGTCCACGGGATAGCGTGTGCCGGCCGGATCGGGCGCATCGGTGGCGCGATCCCAAACGGCGGCGGCCTCAAGCCAGGCAGGTTCCCCTTCTTCGGTCGGGTCGGTGTAAAGGTTGATGGTGCAGCGGTCTACGTGAGGGCCGGCCACGTGGTCCACGATGCCCTTCAGCACGTCGTCGAGGCTGGTCGCCAGCGCAATGCTGCGGCTGGCGCGATAGAGGGGGCTGGTGGCTTCGAGGACGGCCGCCTCCTCAGAGAACTTGAGGGCATTTTCGATGGCAACGGCAACCTGGTCGGCCATCAGGCTCAAGATGGCCACGTCCTCGTCGTCGAAGGCGGCCTCTTCGGTGCTCTGCACGTCGAGGGCACCCAGCAGTCGGTCGCCTACGATCAGGGGCAAGGCCATCTCCGAGCGGGTGTGCGGCAGGTCCGGATTCTTAAAGTGGACGGCGTCGGCGCCCACGTCAAGGGCGATGCGGGGCTGGCGATTGCCTGTTACCCAGCCCACGATGGATTTCCCTCCCACCGCCAACCGGTGCTTTTTGGCCAACATACGCTGACCCGCTTCGCCGGTGGCCTGGCGCAGCACGGCCCATTCGCCGGTTTCGTCGAGCAAGAAGATGCCGGCGTGATAAAAGCCGAAACGGTCGCGGATGAGGTTGACGATCTCTGCCAGAAGATCGTTCAGGTCCAAAATCGAGGTGATAGCTCGACCGACCTGGGCGCTGGCCTCGAGCTGGATGGCTCGTCGCTGAAGCTTGTAGTTGGCTTCCTGCCAGCGGGCGGTCCGCTCGGCGACTCGTTCCTCCAGGCCCGTGATCAACGCACGCAACTGCTGACTCATCTGGTTGAAGGCACGGGCCAACGTGCCGATCTCGTCCTGGCGGTCGGTGTGGGGCACTTCGTGCGACAGGTCGCCGGTGGCGATCAGATTCGCCGTGGTGGTGAGCCCTACCAGGGGGCGGGTGATACGTCCACTCACCAGCAAGGCGGTGCTCGTAGCCACCCCGGCCACGACGAGCAGAATGATCAGGCCGATAATGAGAATGCCACGGGTTAACGCCAGAACCTCACTCATCTCCTGTTCGGCCAGGAGCACCACCTGGAGATTGGGAAGCCACCGATAAACACCCAGCACCCGCTGCCCGCGATAGTTGGTGTAGATGCTCCAGCCTGCCTGCTCTTCCGACGTAGACGCGCCAAGCGACAGGCCACGTTTCACCCCTTCGGTGCGGAGTTCCTGCCCCAGAGCAAGTTCCTGTCCAAAGCGGGGGAGAGTCAAAAGGAGGTTGGCCGCGTTGACCAAGTAAGTTTCGCCCGTCTGGCCGAGCCCGGCGTCCTCTCTCATCACGGTGGTCAGCCGATCGAGACTCAAACGCCCCACCAAAACACCCCAAACACGCTCAGAACTGTCTTGCACCGGTTGCGCCACAATCATCGAAGGCGCTGCTGTGTAAAGGGAATAATAGGGAGGATGAACGTAGGCCCCTTCCTGTCCCTTCACAAAATACGCCTGCTGGTTGTGCAGGGAGCCAATCTGGCTCGGGTCGCTCGAAAGCAACACCCGCCCGGAGGTATCGAGCAAGAACAGTTCCTCAAACATCCCACCTCGAGACACGATGGTCGAAAAATACTCTTGCAGCCGATCTTGCGTGGCGATCACCAGCGAGTCTTTGGTCTTGGCGCTCAAAACGTAGAGTAATTTTGACCGAATGTCGGGGGTGGAGGTGATCAGGGCGACTTCTTCCTGCCGGCTTGTCACCCACGCGTTAATTTCCGATTGCTTCAACGTGCCAATGGCCGACAGCCGTTCGACGGCGGACTGACGGGCGTTTTGAACGGAGATGAGGCTAACAATGATCCCGGCCACGAGCAGGGAGATCATCGGCAACGCCACGAACCAGAGCAATATGGTTCTTCCCAATCCGCGCCGCAGATGCCCCCCTTTGAACCAACCTTCCGTTTGCGAGAGGACAGTCTCGTGCGCCTCACTATTCATCCTTCACACGCTCCTTTTATCCGTTGTCCTTTGTGGCTTGAGCGTCTGTAGGGGCGAGGCATTCTCGACGTCGAGTTTGCCAGGCCAGGTCCCTTTAACGGACCGAAGGGCTTCACAGCGCAAGGCTTTGGTCAGAATGCCTCGCCCCTACACTTATACAGGCTTCGGAAGTCTGGTAGTCCCCCTGTAGAGTGCTGCTGGGCTGATATAAGTCACTTGCGTCATTGCGAGGAGCGCAGCGACGACCTGTGCCCCGAGCAGGGTAAGCAATCTCCTATCCGCAATGCGGAGATGGCTTCGCTCCCTACGGTCGCTCGCCATGACAATAGCCGCAACACTCAGGAGGGAGACCACCGGAAGTCTCCCGTTCAGATCAATAGCCCAGGTCCCATATTTGCTCGCCGCGCAAGATACGACGAATCTGTTCGGGGAACCTGTCGGGATCAATCGGTTTGCCCAAGAAGCCGTCGAAGCCGGCCTGACGCGCCTTCTCCATCGAAGCCGGGTTGGCGTCGGCGGTGACGGCCACCACTCGTGTATTTTTGAAACGGGGGTCGGCCCGGAGTTTGCTCAAAGCGTCGTAGCCATCTTCGTAAGGCAGATGGATATCCATCAACACCAGATCTACCCGGGGCATCGTGTCGGCGAACTCCAACACCTGCCAACCGGAGGCTTTCCACTCGTAGCGCCGCACGCCCAAAAAGGCTAACAGACGGGCAATCAGCACCAGGTTTTGAAGGTTGTCTTCCACCACCAGCACGTAGGCATCGCGCGGGTCTACCACCTTGCCGTTTGCTTCTTGGTTGTTGGCACTCACTGCAGTGGGAGTTGTTTCATTCATCGCTCTTCCTCAAAAATTTGGCTATTTGATCTGGTAGCGAGTCAATGTCAATGGGCTTGGGGATGTAGCCATCACAACCGACGGCCAACGTCTTCTCGCGGTCACCTTTCATCACGTTGGCCGTCATAGCGATCACGGGCACATGGACCATCGAGGGCATTCGTTTGAGCCGGGCCGTCACTTCGTACCCATCCATCTCGGGTAGGTTGATGTCCACGATCACCAGATCGGGCGTCTCCGATTGGAGATACTCGAACCCCTGGGTGCCGTCCTCGGCCTCGATCACCCGATAGCCCTCAGCCTCCAACACCCGCCTGACCAACATGCGGTTGTCGGAGTTGTCCTCGATGTAAAGTATCGTCCCTGCATCCATCCTTGTTCGACCTCCACCATTGAGCGATTTGGGAGTCAGGTGCTGGCACGCTCAGCACCGTTGGTGTTCTCTATAACCGGATGTCGTCGTGCGTGGAGTATTTTTTTGATCAGATCACGCAGCCGCTCCATTTGAAACGGCTTGGTGAGATAAGCGTCGACCATCAGTTGCTCTGCTTCGGCTTCGACTTCGCGCGATCCGTAAGCGGTCATCAAAATGACGCCAATTGTGGGTTGCAACGACCGGGCTGCCGACGCCAGGGTGAGACCATTGATCCCCGGCATTTTCAAATCGGTGATCAACACGCTGTACTTGTCGAAGGCCAGCCGGGCAAGCGCCTCTTCCCCGGAACCGACACCTTCCACGTCGCAGTTCAGGCCCGCCTCCGATAGTCCCTGGCGCAAGAAAAAGACCAGAGTCGGCTCATCATCTACAATGAGAATGCGATTCGCAGATGTCAGGTTTGAGTCCATAACCGCTCACCCCGGGAGAGATGGCCGATAGCGACAGCCAATGCGCGCATTGACAAGACGAAACAAGGCGGAGCAACTCCATAGTCCGCCTACCTACTATAGCACATTTCATCCCCAGGTGTGGTTACAGGTTGATTACAATTCGCAGTAGCCAGCGTTCCGATGTCAGCCCGCCGCAGGGGCAGGCCGACGACTGTCTACTCGACGGGCGGGGTGAAAACGTAACGCCCTCCGGCCACGGTGATGACGTAGCGCGGGTTGGCGGGGTCGGGCTCAAGCTTTTGGCGCAGCCGGTGCACGTGAACGCGCACGATGGCCCGCGCCTCGCTTTCGGTGGCTTCGTAGCCCCGGATTCGCCTGAGCACCGTCACCGAATCGAGGGCAACGTTGGGGGATTCCATCAAACAGGCCAACAAGTCAAACTCGGTGGGGGTGAGATCGAGAGACTGTCCCTGGCAGATTGCCTGACGCAGACCATAATCCAGGATAAGGTCGCCGTAGACCAGGCGGGTCTGGCGTGGACCGGTCGGCACGGGGGTTTGGGCACGTCGTCGGGCCAGACCGTCGGCCACGCTGGTCAGCAATTCGTCGGTGTTGAATGGCTTGGTCAAATAGTCGTGGGCCCCGTGACGCAACGCCTCCACCGCCGAGGGCACGCTGGCATAGGCGGTGAGGATGATGATTTGAGTCTCAGGCGACCGCTGGCGGAACTGACGCATCACTTCCAACCCGTCAACGTCGGCCATGCGCAGGTCCACCAGAGCCAGGTCAAAGGTTTCGTGCGCCAGCAGGTCGAGGGCTATCTGACCGTCGGCGGCCTCGCTAACCCGATACCCTTCATCTTCCAGGGTCAGCCTTAAAAAATGACGCAGTGTATCTTCGTCGTCTACGATGAGGATGTGAGCAACCACAACTAACTGCCTTTTCGGATGGGTATCACTTTAGTTTTATGAGCAAACCTTGAATTCCCTTACCGGGCACGGTCGGAGACCGGTCCGAGCAAAGGAGACCGGCCCGAGCAAAGGAAACCGGCCGGGCACGGTCAGGCTCACCGCCGGGCGGGAGTCGCTCCCCGTTACCGGGCACGGTCAGAGACCGGCCCGAGCAAAGGAGACCGGCCCGAGCAAAGGAAACCGGCCGGGCACGGTCAGGCTCACCGCCGGGCGGGAGTCGCTCCCCGTTACCGGGCACGGTCAGAG
>JAJRXB010000097.1 GCA_024276515.1 Chloroflexota bacterium | reverse complement strand
CACGTTGAAACGTGCTGTCTTTGCCCAGAATCGGGGGAGGAGCAGTCGGCTTGAGCCGACTTTAGCTATTAGGCTGCGGATTTATTCGCAGCAAAAAGCGGCCGGAACGACATGTGGGTAATGCATAGCCCAAATTGGGAGAGGGAGGGGGTGCAGGCGGGGGTGGGTGAGGGCTTTGCCTCCTCTCGCCACCAACACGCAAGAGGGAGACGGTGGTGGTTAAACTGTAAGTGACGGGGGGATGTCATTGCGAGCGAAGCGAAGCAATCTCCGGCCTGCAATGCGGAGATTGCTTCGTCCGTTTCACTCCCTCGCAATGACATATCACTTACTTTTCTACCACTACCAGGGAGACTACCCGAAGTCTTGAAGGCTTCGGAAGTCTCCATTGCCGAAGCCTCGGAATATGGAACGACCTGAATATGAGAAAATGTACGAGTTGGAAGACTCGTACTGGTGGTTCGTGGGCCGGCGGCGGCTGGCGGAGGAACTCATCGAGCGATGGGTGACGCCGACACCCGGCAGCCTTATCCTCGACGTGGGCTGTGGCACCGGGGGAAACCTGGCCTTCCTGTCGCAGTGGGGCCAGGGGGTGGGTGTTGACCTCAGCCCGCTGGCCCTGGATTTTGCCCGCCGCCGTGAACTGCCCGGTCTGGTCCAGGCATCATGGCTGGCACTGCCTTATCCCAACGACACCTTCAGCCTGGTGACGGCCTTCGACGTGTTGTATCACCGCTGGGTCACGGACGACGAGCAGGCTATCCGCGAGTGCCACCGTGTGCTGCGGCCGGGCGGTTGGCTGCTGCTGACCGTGCCGGCTCTGCCCCGCCTGTGGAGTCGCCACGACGAGGTTTACTACGCCCGGCAACGGTACACGCCGGGCCAGATCCGTCAAAAATTGGACGTAGCGGGCTTCAGGCTGCGCAAGCTCTCGTATACCAACACATTGCTCCTGCCGGCGATGACGACTGTCCGATTGCTGGTGCGCCGGTTCGTCGGCGACTCCGAGTTGCGCCCACTCCCTACCTGGCTCAATCAGATGCTCACCGGTGTTTTGAGTCTGGAGGCGGTGTGGTTGCGGTGGGGGGTGTTTCCCGTTGGCGGCAGCTTGATTGGGCTGGCGCAGAAGCCGGGCTGACGCGGCTGACACGGACTCCACGGATTGCACGGATTTGGCGCGGATTTCCGCTCCTGTCGGGTCATAGACCCGACAGGAGCATAACCCGGATTACACGAATTGGACGGAAGGGCTACGGAGCAAGATGGCGTGATCCGGTTATCCGCTTCCTGATCCGCTGCCACGGATACCACAAGCTGCGCAAGAGGTGAATGTGAAAGAATACCCGCATCGTGACGAACGTGGCAAGGGCTGGCCCCGGATTCTGGCCTTGCTGGTGATAGGGAGCTTTTTTGCCTACCGCTGGTGGACTTTGGGGGGATGGTTTCACGCCGGCGCAACGTTGGCTTTGGGGCTGGTCGCCGTGGCGAGGGAGATAAGGCTGCCCCGGCGCGGCGTGGCCCTGAATGCCAGGCAGCAAACTCTGGCCCTGAACCTGGGGGTCAGTCTGGTTTTCCTGGACCTGGTCTTCGGTCGGATCGAATGGGATTCGATGCTGGCGGCGCTGGCGGGGGCCAACTACTGGCTGTTGCTCCCCTCGTTTGCGCTGGTGGTGGTCAGCCTCTTTTTGCGGACGTGGCGCTGGCAATGGTTGCTGCGGGCGGTGGGCCGGGTCCCTTTCGGGCCGGCCTTTCGGGCGGCCAACATCGGCATCGGGGCCAATATGGTGTTGCCGGCGCGGGCGGGCGAATTTTTGCGCGCCTACGTGCTGGGCCGGGCGACCGGGCACTCCAAAACGGCGGTCTTCGCCACCCTGGTGGTGGAGCGCATCTTCGACGGATTGACCATTCTGCTGTCGCTGGTGGGGGTGGTGTTGCTGGGGGTGCGGTCGCCGGAGTTGAAACGCATCGGCGTGGTGGGGAGTCTCTTTTACGTCACTGCGCTGGCAGGGGTCTCTCTCTTTTACTTCCGGCAGGCGTGGTTCGCGGGCATCGTCGAGCGACTGCTGCCGGACAACTGGGCGACCCGCGTCCTGGGCCTGCTGCGCGCCTTCGCCGACGGCCTGCACGTGCTGCGCGACGGGCGTCAATTGCTGATCGTGTCGCTGCAATCGTTGCTGGTGTGGCTGGTCATCGGCTGGTCGTTTTATCCGGTGATGCTGGCCTTCGACTTCGGCGCGCCGGTCCCGCTTTTCGCCCCGTTTTTGCTGGTGCCGCTGCTGGCGCTGGGACTCACCGTTCCCGGAGCGCCGGGGGGCGTGGGCATTATGCAATACATGGGCGTGCTGGCCCT
>JAJRXB010000096.1 GCA_024276515.1 Chloroflexota bacterium | reverse complement strand
GTCACTACGGGTGTCAGGGCTTGGCGTTCGTAGTCACGACTGAAGTCGTCACTACGGGTGTCAGGGCTTGGCGCTCGTAGTCACGACTGAAGTTGGCACTACGGGTGTCAGGGCTTGGCGTTCGTAGTCACGACTGAAGTCGTCACTACGGGTGTCAGGACCCGGCGTTCGTAGTAACGACTTCAGTCGTCGGTAGCATCTGCAATGGACGACTGAAGTCGTCACTACAACACTTGTAGATGCGATGCCGTTTGTACCAGGTTACGCCGATGGCGGCCATGTCGCCCAGGCTTTTGGTGTTACCCTCTTCCACCTGCACCACGTCGGCGTGCTCAAAGCCGAAATCTCTCACGCTTTTGGCCAATTCTGTGTAAAGCACGGCGTTGGCGCCGACGCCCCGGTGTCCGGCCAGCAGACCGGTGCCGTTGAGATTGACCCATTTGGTGCGCTTGAACTCGCGCAGCAGGTGAATCCAGCCGAAGGGCCAAACCCGCCCCTTCGTCTTCTGGATGGCGGCCGAGACGTCGGGGAAGGCGAAGACGAAGCCGATGATTTCATCCCCTTTCATCACCAGCTTGATGAGCCGAGGGTTGGCGATGGCGATGAGCCGGTCGGCGATGACGGCCATCTCCTCCTCGGTCACAGGGCAATACTCCCAGTTGTCGGAAAAGGAGTCGTTATAAACCTTTCCGATGCGATGGATCCAGCGGCGCATCTCTTTTTCGCTGGTGAAGGATTTTATCCAAAAGCCGCGCCGCGTTTTCACCTTTTCGGCGATGTCGTAGAAGCGTTGGGGCAACTCGTGGTCGCCGCGTAGATAGCCGGAGAGGTAATCGGTCTCCTTCTCAAACCCCGAGTCTCGCACAAAGGTGTCGTAATAGGCGTAGTTGTAGGGGATGCCGATGGCCGGCCGGTGCTCGAAGCCTTCCACCAGCAGGCCCAGCCCGTCGCCTTGCAAAAAGCCTTTGGGACCGACGATCCGTTCCAGCCCGCGACTCCGCGCCCAGTCGAAGGCGGCGTCGAAGAGAGCGCGGGCCACCTCAATGTCTTCCACCACCTCGAAGTAGTAGAAGAAGCCATCTCTGCGCCCGTGAAATTGGTTGTAGTTCCGGTTGTCCATCACCGCGATGCGTCCCAGCGTCTGACCCTCGCTCTCGGCGACGAAGAAATCGGCGGTGGAGTGGCGGTAGAAGGGGTGTTTTTTGCGATTCAGGATCAGCTTCATCTCGGGCAAAATGGGAGGCACCCATTGGGGACAATCTCGGTACAGGTGGAAGGGGAAGTTGATGAACTGGCGGACGTCCTGTGCCCGCGTGGTGTCGAGTTTGCGGACGTGCATAGGGTTATTCCTTCTGAGGGTTACCCGCTGACGAAGAAGCCGACCCCCAGCACTCCTGGCCCGGCGTGCGTGGTGATAGCCGGCGGCACCTCGAGGATGGGCACGTGAGACAGGCCAAGCTCGGCGGCCAGGTCGTCGGCCAGGGCCTGGCCTTGCTCCGGCACGCCGGCGTGCATCACCGACAGATGCCCGCCGCCGTCGCGTGGAATTTGCTCCAGCACCAGTTCTTTGAGTCGGGCCAGAGCGCGCTTCTGCGTCCGTTCCCGCTCAAACTGATCCACCCGCCCGTTGCGGAAGGTGAGAATGGGTTTGATCTGCAACACACTGCCCAGCAGCGCAGCCGCCCCGCCGATGCGCCCTCCTCGGGCCAGATATTCCAGCGTGGCCACCAAAAAGTAAATTCGACAGCGTGGGATGAGGTCGTGCAGGCGGGCTTCGATGGTATCGGCGTCGTGACCGGCCTCGGCCCACTCGGCAGCCAGAGTCGCCATCGTTGCCAGGGGGCTGGCGATGACGCGCGTGTCGATCACCCGGATATCGGCGTCGGGGAAGTCTCTGGCAGCTACTATGGCCGAACGGACGGTGCCGCTCACTTCGGCCGAAGGGTGAATGCACAAAATCGGCTCGCCCGTCGGGACGAGGCGTTGAAACGCTTCGGTGAACAGTTCCGGCGGTGGGGCGGCGGTTTTGGGCAGTTCCCGCGAAGTTTTCAGCCGTTGCATAAAGGTGGCGTGGTCGATCTCGACGCCTTCCAGGTAGGAATCGGTGCCAAAGGTGATGACCTGTGGGATGACGGGGATGTGGTAGCGCCGGGCGGTTTCGGTGGGCAGGCCGGCCGTGGTGTCGGTGACGATTTTGACCATAGTGTTCTCACTTCTTCCCTTGCTCTAGCACGCTCTGGATCGCGCGGGTGAGTTCGTCCAGATCAAACGGCTTGGCGATGCACGGCACTTGAGTCTCTTTCAAAAAGGTTTGTGTGTCACCCGTCGCCAGGTCGCCGGTGGCGAAGATAACGCGGGAAGCCAGGTCCGGTCGGAGTTTGATGATCTCCTGGTAGGTGGCAATGCCTCCCTTTTGTGGCATCAAGATGTCGAGCAGGACCACGTCGTAATCTTTTTGGGCAACTCGCTCCACTGCCTGGGCACCGTTCCCTACGGTGTCCACGTCGTAGCCCTGCCGGGTCAGAAGCCGGTTTATCAACTCAAGGATGGTGGATTCGTCGTCCACCACCAGGACCCTGGCAATCGCCGGGGTGTCGGTCGGCGCCTGTGCCTGTTTGGCCTGCATCTCCGGCGCGGATGCTGGCTCAGGCGGCCAGCGAGCCAGGGTTTTGGGGGGTCGGAGCCACGAGGGGTCTCCCGCTTTCACCGGCAATTCCACTATAAAGGTGGCTCCCCCTTTGGGGTTGTTTTCTCCCCAAATCTGCCCTTCGTGTTCCTGTATGATGCCGTAACATATAGAAAGTCCCAGTCCCGTGCCCTTGCCGACCGGCTTGGTGGTGAAAAAGGGGTCGAATATCTTCTCGACTACGTCGGGGGCTATGCCCGGCCCGTTGTCGGAGAATTCGATCCGAACTTTGCCTTCGTCGGTGACGAAGGAGCGGACGCGGAGGGTGCCACCTTTGTGCGAATCGATCATCGCCTGCTGGGCATTTTGGATCAGATTCAGCCATACCTGTTGCAACTGGTTAGGGTCAACCCAAAGGGGCGGTATGTCTCCAGAAAGGCGTCGCTCAACCACGATGTGATCCATCGTCAACTGGTAGCTGACGAGGTCGAGGGTCTCCTCGATAAGTCTGTTTACGTCTGCAAATTGTCTTTCGGGCTTGTGTTGGCGGCCAAAAGTGAGCAAATTCTGCACGATGCGGGCGCTGCGCTGGGCTTGTTCCACGATGCGATTGAGATCGGTTTTGGCAGATGTGTCCAGGTCGGCCGATTGCAACAGTTGGGCGTAGCCGATAATTGAGGTGAGGGGGTTGTTCAATTCGTGGGCCACCCCGGAGACCAGTTGTCCAATGGCCGCCAGTTTTTCCGATTGGACCAGCTTGGCCTGTGCCTGTTGAAGTTCTTGCAGGCTCTTCTCCAACTCGTGCAAGAGGCTGGTCTTGCGTGCTTCCGATTCTTTTAGTTGCTCGTACAGGCGCGCGTTTTCGACGGCCAGGCTCAACTGGTTGCTGATGGCTTCCAGCAGCGAGATCTCTCGGGGTGTGAATTGGTGGTGTGTGTAACTGATGACCGATAGAGAGCCCAGAAGTCGCTCTTTGCTGCGCAGGGGCAACGCTGCCACGGATTCTCCTGGCTTGTCCTCGTCCTCGGCCGGTTGGGCCGAATTGGATTCGGGGACGACCACCGGGCGATTTTCGCGCAAGGAGAGGAGGGCGTAGTTGTTGCCTGAGGTAGAAGGAGGCAGAGCGGTCGATGCCGGTCTGGTGCGCCGGGCGGCCACGTTGAGCGCCCCGCCGCTCTCGGCCAGCA
Organism: Chloroflexota bacterium; assembly: GCA_024276515.1. GTDB lineage: Bacteria > Chloroflexota > Anaerolineae > 4572-78 > NAK82 > JAJRXB01. The sequence goes on along the minus strand of JAJRXB010000096.1, from coordinate 8,439 downwards.
GCCGCACTTCGACCACGTCGGCGTCGAAGAGTTTTTGCACCGCGTCGAGGGCGTGGTTGAGCATTTTGTGCAGGTTCAGCGAGCTGCTGGCGGCGGTGGCCACCGTGTTTAACGCCGCTTGTTCCTCGGCCCAACGGCGGGTCTCGGTGTAAAGTCGGGCGTTTTCGATGGCGACTACCACCTGCCGGGCAAAGGTGTCGGTGATTTGGGCATCCTCTTCGGTGTAGGCCCCCGCCTGGCTGTGGTCCAGGGTTAGATAGCCGATCACCCGCTCTTTGGCGATCAGCGGCGCGCCGATCCAGCTCCGAATGTATTCCAGGCCCGGTTTGATGTGCCAATCCGGGTGCTGGCGCACGTCTCCGATGACCATCGCCTGCTGGGTTTGGCCAATTTGCCGGAAGATGACGTTTTCGCCGGAGCTCAATTTTGTTTCGGGGTGGCTATCCACCGGAAAGCCACGGCCGGCGGCGTAGAAGAGACGATTGCCGTGGAGCAGGTGGATCGAGGCGCTATCGTAGGGCAATATGCGCTCCAGTTGTTTGAGGATTTCGTTCAAAACCTGGTCGAGGTCCAGGGTGGAGTTGATGAGGGCGACGACGTCCTGGAGCGTTTGATACAATCTCTCCGATCTGATCAGGCGTTGGGTCAGCCGGGCCTGCTCCACAATTGTGGTGGCCTGGCTGGCAAAGGCGGCAACGATCTCGGCGTCGCGATCGCTGTAAGTGTTGGGTTGGTCGTTGCCCACGGTGATCAGACCGATGACCTGGTCGTGGGCGAGCAGCGGTGCGCCGATCCAGGCCTGGACGTGGGACATCTCGGCGTGCAACAGTCGGCGCGGGTCTTGCTGCATATTGGGCACGACCAGCGGTTTTTTGGTTTGCGCAACCGTCTGATAAAGCTCATCCTCGGCCACGGGATGCCGGAGAGACATGCCTTCCGGGAAGTCGTATCCCTTTTGGGCGACGATCCACAAAACGCCGTGATCTTCCAATTGGACGGTGGCACCGCAATAGTGCACCACGCGCCCCAGGCGTTCCAAAACTTGAGGTAGCGGGGCCTCAGGCTGTGCCTGTGAGTTGGTTGTTACGTCTTTCTGGTGCAGGGTTTCGACCAGAGAAGGATTACTGGCGTGTGAGTATTGAGATGTTGGTGGTTGGCGTTGAACCGACATAATCGCTCGCTTACGCTAGATTGGTTGCCAGGGGTAGTTCCAGGGTGACGGTCGTCCCCTGCCCCGGCTGGGACGAAATGGAGAGGGTCCCGTCCACAATCTTGGCGCGTTCCTCCATGTTGAGCATGCCCAAACTGCCACGTTCGTCGTAACGGCTGGTGACTGCCTTCACGTCGAAACCCACGCCGTTGTCGCGGACGCTGACGACCAGGTCGTCGTCGTTGGGTGTCACCTCGATGACGATCTGGCTGGCCTGAGCGTGTTTCTTGGCATTGTTGATCGCTTCTTGCACCACGGAGAAGACGGCTACTTCGGCGTTGTGCGAGAGCCGGCCAAATTCGCCGGTCACGTTGAGCTCCACGTTCAGGTCTTCGGTATCGCGCAGTCGCCGGGCGTAAGATTTGAGGGCAGGGATCAAGCCCTGAGTTTCCAGGATCACCGGGCGCAGGTCAAAGAGGAGTGTCCGCACCTGACGCAGCGCCTTCTCGGCCACCGGCAGCATCTCGCCCAGTTCTTTCAGCGCGTGGTCCACTGCATCGTGGGCGATGGCCTCTTTCACAAAGTTCGCGCTCATAATGATGGCGGCCAGCATCTGGGCCGGGCCGTCGTGGAGGTCGCGGGCCAGGCGGCGACGGACTTCTTCCTCGATGGCGATGATGCGGTCGCGCTCTTCGCGCAGGCTTTGGTAGAGGCGGGCGTTCTCTATCGCCACTGCCGACTGGGCGGCAAAGGTGGTGAGGATCTCCCGGTCGGCGGCGCTGAAGTATTTGCCGGGGTCGTTGTTGAGCAATTGCAAGACGCCGATAACCTGCCCCCGGGCGATCATAGGCACGCACAGAAGGGAGGTGGTGGTGAAGTCGTAGTCCTGGGCGATGTCCCGATAGTAACGGTCGTCGCGGTTCACGTCGTCCACGATGAGGGGCTGGCGATGGGTGACCACCCAGCCGGCGATGCCTTTGTCGGCGGGCATACGGGTCCCTTCCAGGGCCGCACCGCCGCCGCCTTCGATGACTGCGAAGACGAGTTCGTCGGTCTCCTGATCCAGTAGCAATAGTGAGCCGGCGGAAGCGCCCATCACCTGCACCGCCGATCCCAGAATCATTTGGAGCAAAGGTTCCACGTTCAACTCAGAGCTGAGGGAGCGGGCCACGTCTTGCATAACTTGCAGCACGGCGATGCGTTCAAGCGCGTCCGTGTGCTCTCGCCGCAGTTGCTCCACTTCTTGTTTGAGGGCTTCCAGTTCTGCGACTACAGGATCGTCACTCAAAGTATCCCTCCCTCGCTCCTCTTGGCGAATACTTTCTGCTTGATCTCATCTATCACTTGCTCGGCTGCCTCTTCGCCCAATCGGATGAAGTCGGCAGCGTATTGATAGTCCATCGCCGTGTACACGCCCACCTGGGGGTGAATGAGGACGTCAACCGGGCTGAGGCGCGTTTTGATGATCTCGCGTTCCATGATGCTCAGGTAGTTGCTGAGCATACCCAGCAGATTGTTCAGGCTTTTCCAGCGACGGGCGGCCTGCCCTCCTGCCCGTTCGTCTTCCAAAAATGGGATGGCGCGCGAGGCGACGATGATGTCGGCCCCCTTTTCGGCCAGCACGCTGACCGGCAAGGGGTTCACTGCGCCGCCATCGACCAGGTAGCGACCGTTAAAGTGGTGAGGCGAGACGTACCCGATCATCGAGGTGCTGGCCCGGACGGCGTCGGCGACGGAGCTTTTTTCGAAGATCACTTCTTCGCCCGTCAGCACGTCGGCGGCAACGACGTAGAGGGGGATCTTCAGCTTTTCGAAGGTGATCCCTTCGAATACTTCCTCCAGGTAATTCCGAAAGCGGCGTCCCCGGATCAGGCCGGTACGGGGTGGCAGGTTGAGATCCAAAAGCCCGTTGCGCAACTTCAGCTTGTTTTGAAACTGAAGGGCAAAGCGGGCGATGTCGTCGATGGGCCGGCCGGCTGCGTACAGAGCGCCGATGAGCGAACCAATGCTGGTCCCGGCCAGCATGTCGATGGGGATGTTCTCCCGCTCCAGCACCCGCAACACGCCCACGTGGGCGATCCCCCGCGCCCCACCGCTCGACAGAGCCAGCCCAACGACGCGGCGGGCCAGATAGCGAGCCACCCGGTCAATCGCCTGGGGGGTGTTGGCCGTCTGCCAGATGGGCCCTTGCGTCAGGCCGGCCATCCAGGGACGCTGTCCCACGTCGATGAGGACGGTGGCCTCGGCCAGTTGCAGCGCTTTTATGCCCGTTTCGCTCTGCTCGGGCGAGATGCCCAGCAACACGCGGTCGTAGGCATCAACCAAAATGCCCAGGTTTTCTGCCAGCCCTTCTCCCGACAGGCCGGGAGTGGCGTCGAGGATGATGACCTCGTCCGGCAGGGGCTCGTTGACCCGTTCGACCAGGTTGGTCTCTGTCAGGTCGAACAGCACAATGCGCTCGCTGGTGAGACGAGCTATGCTGACGGCCAGTCGCCAGGGTTCGTGGCCGGCGACAGCGATCAGGTTGTATATCTCTTCACGGGTGGGCTGTTGAAGCGTCGTCGTCAGCCGGCGCGAAAGTTCGCGGCTGATTTGAAGAGCAATGGCCGGATATTGTCCGAGTAGCTCGTCGAGGTCGGTTTTGCGCAGCACCCAAAAATCGGCGTCTATGACCACTGTCACGTTGGCGGATCGTCGTTGGTTCAGGAGGAGGGCCATCTCGCCGAAGAAGTTACCTGGCCCCAGGTAGTTGATGACCTTCTCGTTGGGCCCCGACCCGGTGGAGATTTTTACCTGGCCCGATTCGATCAGATACAGGGAATCGCCGAGGCTTCCTTCGACGAAGACGATTTCACCGTGGTGGTAATGTTCGTGTCGTAGCTTGGCCGCAATGGCCGATAATACGTCTGGGGGCAGGTCGCTGAAGAAAGGGATACGCTGTAAGCTATCTTCAACCATATACAAAATCGCCTCGGTTTATGGCATCAGTCTTGATGGCCATGTGGATGAAAAAAAACGTTTCGTTATTCCAATGAAATGAAACACACCCGTCCACGGCCTGCCGCTCTGACCGGTCACGGACCGGTCAGGAGCAACGATTCCCAGGTACTGAGTATTGGGTAGTCTCCCCGTTAAGCGTTGATGATGTTTGGGAGCGCGAGGGCTTGCCCTCTCCCTCTCCCAATTTGGGAGAGGGAGGGGGTGCAGGCGGGGGTGAGTGAGGGCTTTGCCTCCTCTCACCGCCAACGCGCAAGAGGGAGACTACCGAGTATTGCGGGCGAAAGAATTATACCACACAGTGGACGTGACGCGCAACGACGTTATGGGGTTGAGGTGCATCTCAGTTCTATGGCGAGTTGAGCGCATTGGAACCGCTGAGGCCGCCGAATGCTGAATGGCCCGCCTCGAACGAAAGGATGTCCCCCCGATGGGCGGATCTGGGCCGATGATCCGCCCCGGACCTCGCCTGCCGGGTATGCCCCTCAGCGGCCTCAGCGATTCCACCCTGCCACAAAACTGAGATGCGCCTATGGGGTTGGCCCGGCCTCCTCGATGAAATAGGCCAGGGCGAACAAAGCCAGCAGATAGCCCAGATAATTTTCGTTGAGAAAACGCGAGACGTAAAAAAAGCCAAACAGCAGCACCACGTAACCGTGAAGCATCGTTCCCAGGGTGTTGTGATGGGCCTGTCGCCGGAGGAACCAGACCAGCAGTGGCGTCGCCACCAGAATCTCGGGGATCCAAAAAGGCCAGTAGGCCAGCCGGTCTGGGACCAGGTTGGCGGCCAGGACGAAGTTGCTCAAGCCCCAGCCGCGAATCTGATATGGGGTGTCGGTGGTGCCGGCGCTCCAGCGCCAAACGTCGTCGAACATGGCGGCCGGGTTCCACACAAACCAGGGACCGACGACCAGTACGAATACAATGGCCAGGGGCCAGGCACGGCGCACGAGGGCGATCGGCCACCGTTTTCCTCTGCGCAGGAGCGGGTTTCCATTTCCGCTGGCACCCAGCTCGTCGCCCAGCAGGTAGAGCAGCCAGAAGGGAACCAGGAACCAGGCCGTTGGTTTGCTGGCGCAGGCCAGGCCGAGGGCGGCAGTGGATAGGGTGCGGATGCCCGCCTCGCCCCGGGATTCCGCCAAACGGAGCAGCCACAGTGCCAGCACGATCCAAAAGAGGACGAATGAGTCGTTCTGGCCGAAGATCACGTCGCTGGCGAGAATCGGATTCAGGCCAATCAGCATCACGATCCCCAGTTTGTCACCTCGGCGGCGGGCCAGGCTTTGAGCCATCACCAACGTCGCCGCAAAGAGGAGCAGATACACAAATCGCTGGTCGAACCAACCCAGCGCGGCGTGACTCAACAGGTAGAAGGGGGTAGAGAAGAGAAAGGTCCAGGGCAGGTAGGGATAGTGATAAAGGGCGGTGCGATACTCGGTGCCCCAGGCGGCCATCGGCGTGTCCAGGTAGTCGGCCACGTAAGGATTCACCCCTGCCAGCAGATACTCGACGGTCACTTCCGTCTGGATGACGCCGCCGTCGTGGGTGTAGGCCGCCGGGCCGGTGACGTGGCGCAGACCGATGAACAGGACCGTTTGTCCAACAACGAGCGCCCCGATGACCGCATACACCACCCCCATTTTGATGCGATGGACGGTCGTCGCCGCCAATCGCTCGCTCAGCGTGTCCGCCAGGAGATAAACCAGGAAAAGTCCAAAGGCCAGGCTGATGAGGATCAACGTCACCGGGTCGGTGGTTTGTCGGTCGGCCAGCAGCGCCAGGCTCGACGCCGGCCACCTGTCACCCACCAGCCGGGCGACGTCGGCCTGGAGCATTTGGGTGGGGATGGCCGCCCACTGGGCTAACGTGTCTATGCGTGCCCGCGCTACGAGCAAGACGAAGAGCAGCAACGTATCGCCGGATGGTCTGCGCAACGGATCCCTCTCTATTCACCCTGTAAGGTGACTGGCACTTCATTGAGGCAAAATGACCTCGAATTTCCTCCAGTGGTGCGCTTTTCAGAACCGAAGTACCAGTCGCCTGAATAGAGTTGTTCCTAAATAAATATGGGCTGAGGGTGACAGTCACTTTTGGCACAGTTCAAGTGACTGTCACCTGCTTTTGCTTAAAAGGGAACAACTCTAATAATTACCGCAAGGCTATCGCCCGATGATTATACCTCAAATCAGGGTCAAGTGGAAGATGGACATCCTTCTATTATGCACCTTCTCTAGCCATTGACATAAACCGCCCAGTTATGGTATACTGGGTACGTGCCACATCGCCATGATGCTGGTGGGTCCTGTTATGTCGCCGGGAGGTGTTCCCTATGAGTACTCTAAGCGAACGATGGAGAAACACGTCGAGAGTCTTCCGCGTCTTGCTGTTGCTGCTTCTCTCCATCTTGTTGCTCTTGCTCTGTGCGCTGGTTTTCTTGCAGTTTTTGTTGCCATACCTCCGCCCCACCCCAACACCCGCACCCACACCCACGCCTGCCACACCTCCTTCGGTGACGGTGGATTTCGGCAGCGCAACCTACACTGTGGACGAGGATGTGAGCACCGGCACTGCCACCATCACCGTCACTCTCAGCGCCGCCTCCGAGCAAACGGTCACGGTGGAATACGATGCGTCTGATGGTACGGCCACCCCCGACGAGGATTACGTCGCCATCAGCGGCACGCTGACCTTTGCCCCCGGCGACACCAGCCAGACCTTCACCGTCGCCATCGTTGACGATGACCTGGAAGAAGGCATCGACGAGACGGTTGTGCTGACCCTCTCGAACGCCGATAACGCGACCATCGGCCTCGGTGAGGCCACCCTGGCCATCCGCGACGACGACTGCTCCCCGGTGACGGTGGGCTTCCGCACCTCCGAATACGAGGTGGACGAGGGTGCAGGCACCGCCACGATTGCCGTTGACCTGGACGACGTCTCGATCTGTACCGTCACCGTGGATTACGCCACCAGCGACGACACGGCCACAGCCGACGAAGACTACACCGCTGCCAGCGGGTCCCTGACCTTCAGCGAAGGCGTTACCAGCCAGAACTTCATCGTCCTCATCACCAACGACGATCTGGTGGAAGGGGACGAGATGGTCACGTTAACCCTGTCCAACGCCGGCAAAGCCACCATTGGCCGTGGCGAGGCGGCGCTGATTATCCACGACGATGAGCCTACCGGCACCGTGACCATCACCCCACCGCCGATCACACCCACCGTCACGCCGACGGGGACCATTACACCCGTCGTCTTCACGATCACCAACGTGCTGCGCAACGGGAACTTTGAAGAAGGCTTCCAGCCGAACGAACTGGGCAACTACTGGAACAGCTTCGACAACGGCCGCGCTCACTTCAGCTTCCACATCGACGACTGGCCGCTGGTGGTGGTCGAAGGGGAGAACACGCAGCTCATCGAGATCGCAGAAGCTACAGAGCCCGATCGTTATCTGGGCATTTACCAGACGGCGAACGTCATCCCCGGTCAGGTTTACACCTTCTCGATGCGGGGCCTGATCCGCACCAACACCGGCGACGTGCAGCAGACGAGCTACGGCTATCGGCTGCAAGTGGGCTTCGACCTGAACGGCGGCCAGGATTGGAAGACGGTGGAAGACTGGGTCGAGTTGCCGTGGGACGAGCAGTTGCGGATACAAGATAGCTTCCGCTTTGACGTATACACCACCACCCTCACCGCCACCGGCGACGAGTTGACCGTCTTCATCCGCGCCTGGAAGAAGTGGGCCGACGCCGGCGAAGGGGATTACGACGTGGATGACATTCGGTTGGTGGGGCCGGCGCCCGTCACGCCGCCGGCTCCGGGCATCCCCGTCACCGGCGAGGGGGCGGCTGCTATCTGGGATAACATCCGTGTGTGGGCCACCATCCTTCTGTTGCTGTTGCTGCTCGGTGGCGCCATCTGGAGATTTGGGTGGAAGCGAGCGTAAGCTCTCCTCAACCCATTGCCAACTCAGGGGCCAGCGCCTACGCTGGCCCCTTTTGCGTACCGTGCCAGGTGACAGTCACCTTGTTCGCATGACACGTTGGCAAAAACGGTAAGAAATGGTTGTCAAGTGCCTTCCTCTCGCCAAAAGATCGGAGGTGACTGTCACCTGGGTTAATTCTTTGAAAAGCCCCTGTCACCCGATAGGGCAATCGCATCTAAATTCGAGTTTGGCCCCAAACCGTCATTCTGCCCGCACCTGCGATGGGGCAGGTGAGCGACGAGGGGGGAATCGCCCCGGAATAGGGATTCCGGGGCTACGAGATGGGGCGATGAGCATC
>JAJRXB010000095.1 GCA_024276515.1 Chloroflexota bacterium | reverse complement strand
TCTGACGGATGCCGTCGCCGATGCTCACCCGGCTGTTCTTCAGCTCCAGCACGCCGACGGCGATGCCGTTGACATACAGCACCAGGTCCGGACGCCTTTCGTGGTTGCCCCTGAGGGTCACCTCCTCGGCGAGGGAAAAATCGTTGTTCTCGTACTCGCCCCAGTCCACGAGGTGGACGGTCTCTGTCGCTTCGCCCGCTTCGGTCTTCACCGGCACGCCGTAGCGCAACAGGCCGTAGACCGCCTGGTTGTTGCCGTAGAGCGAGCGGCCGTGGTGGTCCGCCTCGGTGCGGAGCCTGTGGAGTGTGACGGAGATCTCCGCCGGTGTGTAGCCGTTGCGGATCAGCCATGCCGTGAGCAGCCCCTCCTCGACGTTGCTGTGTAAGCGCCCTATGAACCCCATCTTCACAGCGTAGCCCGGTGCTGCCACACTGCCCTCCGACACCCAGGAGACCGGAGGGAGAACTGAGATGGCAGCTCGGAGCTACCGCGAGAAACGCCAGTGCCGCAAGCGCAGCGGTCGAACCTCAACCACACATACAGCAGAGCAACGCTCTATCGAGCCCGTCCAGTTGGTTTCTCTGGGCACCGTCGCCTCCCTGGTGCCGGAGCTTGATCGGGGGCCGGAGCTCTCCGTGCTGGTCGCCGGCCGCTACGAGGTCCACGTCGGCAACGGCTTTCAGGCGGCTGCCCTGGCGCGGCTGGTGCACACCCTGGAGCAGTTGGCGTGATCGCGGTGCCGGCAGGCACGCGGGTCTACCTGGCTTTAGGGGCCACTGACATGCGCAAGTCCATCAATGGTTTGTCGGTACTGGTGGAGACCCGGTTGGAGCAATCCGCCCTCTCCGGCCACCTGTTTGTGTTCTGCAACCGAGCCCGCACCATCGTCAAGGCCCTCTACTGGGATCACAACGGGTTTTGCCTGTGGCAAAAGCGCTTGGAGGCCGAGCGGTTTCGGTGGCCGAAAAGCAAGGCCGAGGTGCTCGAGATCGATCCGCGCCAGCTGCTGTGGTTACTCAGTGGGCTGGAGTTGGAACAGCCCCGATCCCACCGCCGGTTGCGCTACGAAAAGATCCTATAAACAGCGATAACATCTCGACTTTACAGGGCTTTCTGTGGTATTAGATACCCCATGCAAAGCCCTGTGGATGCCCTTCCAAACGACGTCGCCGCCTTGCAGCAGATGCTGTGTGCGATGCACTCGGAACATCGGCTCCTGGAGTCGGAAGTCCGGGTGCTGCAGGAGGAAAACCAACTCCTCAAGCAGCGTCTGTTCGGTCGTAAGTCCGAACAACTCACCGAAGCGCAAAAAAAGCAGCTCTACCTGTTCAACGAAGCCGAAGACGGGGTCGAGCCGGAAACCGGCGAGACGGCGGCAGACGCTGTGGTCATTGCCGCCCACACCCGCACCAAGAAACGGGGCCGCAAGCCTCTGCCTGCCCACCTGCCCCGGGTGGAAGTCCTCCACGACGTAGCCGAAGCCGACAAGCGCTGCGGGTGTGGCACCCTCAAGAGCCGCATCGGCGAGGAGACCTCCGAGCGGCTCGACATCATTCCGGCCCAGATCCAGGTTATCCGTGACGTACGCCCCAAATACGTTTGCCGTCACTGCGAGGGCGTGGACGACACCGGTCCCACGGTGATCATTGCCCCACCGCCGGTCTACCTGATCCCCAAGGGGATCGCCACGGCCGGTCTACTGGCCCATGTGCTCACGGCGAAGTTCGCCGATGCCATCCCATTTTACCGCCAAACCAAGCAGTTCGAGCGCATCGGGGTCGAGCTGTCTCGCACCACCCTGTGTGGCTGGGCCCTGCAGGTGGCCGAGCGCTGCGGCCCGGTGGTCGAGTTGCTCGGCCAACAAGTGCGGGCCGGACCGGTGTTGCGCTGTGACGAGACCACCGTGCAGGTGCTCGACGAACCCGGGCGGGCCGCCGAGACCAAGTCCTACATGTGGGTCTTTCACGGCGGGCCACCGGGAAGCCCGGCGGTACAGTATCAGTACCACCCGACGCGAGCCGGCACGGTGGCGGCCGAGTATTTATCTGGCTACCAGGGGTGTGTGCAGACCGACGGGTTTTCCGGCTACAACTTCCTCGACACCCAGCCGGGGGTAGTCCACATGGGCTGCTGGGCCCACGCCCGGCGCAAGTTTGTCGAACTCACCAAAGCAACGGGAACCAAGGGCGGCAGTGCCGGGGTGGCCGTGGCCACCATCGGCAAGCTCTACGCCATCGAGAAACGGGCCACCGCGCAGGGGCTCTCCCCCGCACAGCGGGTCCGGGAACGTCAGGACCACGCCCAGCCGATCTTGGACGGATTCAAAACCTGGTTGGACCGCAAGGCCGTCCAGGTGCCGCCCAAGAGCCTGCTCGGCAAAGCCGTCCACTACACACTGGGACAGTGGCATCGACTGGTGGTCTACATCGACCACGCGCATCTCACGCCGGACAACAACCTGGCAGAAAACGCCATTCGCCCCTTTGTGGTGGGTCGCAAGAACTGGCTGTTCTCCGGCACCCCTGCTGGCGCTGCGGCCAGTGCGGCGATCTACAGTCTGATCGAGACCGCCAAGGCCAACGGTCTGGAGCCCTACCGATATCTGCGCCACCTGTTCGAGCGTGTGCCCTACGCTACGACCACCGAGGACTACCGGGCGCTGCTTCCGGGGCACCTCTCCACCGCTGAGACCGCCCGGCTGGTGCCGGGGGCGGCAGGGGGTTCATAGGGCGCTTACGTTGCTGTTGCCGTCGCGGTCGCTCCAATCGCCGAGATAGCGATAGCCCAGCTCGTCGCGGAACAGGGCGATGACGCGGTCTTGGGTGGTGCGCTCGGGCTTGCCGACGTCGGTCATGGGTTACCCCTCTTGGATCGGTCTGATCGGGCAGGTTCGTCCAACGGCAGCGCGCCGTGGCATTCTGGATAACCCGAGCAACCCCAGAACTGCGACCCAGCGTTCTTGCCGCTGCGCGCGGTTCGCAGCACCATCGGCTTACCGCATTGCGGGCAATCGGGAATACGCTCGGCGGGGTCCGTCTGCGTCGTGCCACCCCGCCTGCGCCGGCTGCGTTCGGCCAGTCGCGCGGTGGCCAGCTGTTCGCTGTAGCCGCCGCCCTGGACGAACTGTTGTTCCAAGGCCGCGATCTGCTGGTCCAGCAGGTAGTTGGTCTGGTGGATCAGGCAGATCACGGCATTGGCCCGAATCCCCGGATCGGCGTGCTCCAGCCACGGGGCGTAGAGCGCCCAGCGCTCCTGGTCGGTCAGAGCGGTCAGATCGGACGGATCATGGCGAGCCTTCTTGTGCTGCCGTGGCACCT
>JAJRXB010000094.1 GCA_024276515.1 Chloroflexota bacterium | reverse complement strand
GTCCGGCCGGTGGTCTTTACTGTGCCCATGCTGCATCACCCCCTCCAGCCAATCGTCATTGCACTCCACCCGCCGGAGGGCTTGCCCCAGCAGCCGTTCCAGCGTGTGCTGGTGCTTTTGCGCCCACTCTTCCACGCTGGAGATGACAGATACTATCTAGAAGATTGGACCATCTTCACCCTAGAAAAGATGGATGGTCGTTGGCTAATAGTTCGAGTAGAAAATAACAACAAGTGAGCGAAGAACTTGGCACTCTGCTGCTAATAAGGTGAACCAGATTCTTCTCCTTGTGGTATATACGTACACAGAGGCGAGGCAGAAGTTGGCGAGGTTACTTGATCAAGCGGTGAAAGAGGGAGAGATGAAGATCAAGTGGAAGGATGGGCAAACGTTTGTGGTGAGGCCAGAGCAGAAGAAGGGGTCACCGTTAGCTGTGGGAGGGCCGGATATTGGGTTGACGACGGATGAGATTGTGGCGTTCATCCGGGAAGGCCGGAAGGAGTTCTAGCATTGGAGAGTTGACGCAATTGAGGGTTGGGCCTAACCAGCGCATCCTGAGAAACCGCCGGTTCGGTGAGAGAGTCAGAGGCGACAAGAGGAGGCTCATCACGGGGGCAAAAGCGCTCGCCGGGAAGGCGGTCTGGGAAGAGGCTACGCCGCCACGGCGGGACTCAACTCGAAGCCCAGTTTGGCCGCCCTGCGCCGCAGGGCGCGCAGTTCCCGCTCGCGGCGGTGCTCCTCATAGCCCTGGGCGCCGATATCGTGGTAGGGGGTCTCTGAGCACAGAGGCATGGGTTTCTTCTTTGGGGTGGATAAGTCCACCGCCAGTCGCAATACCAGACGACTGCTGCCATGCCTGCGCCTATTGGGAGATGAGACACTGGGCTGGCCAGAGCATCCCAAGCGTGGCGAAGGCAAGAGCATCGAGCAAGCATTGCGTGACTATCCTTACCTGCTGGCCATCACTGACGCGACGGAACAGCCAACCGAGCGTCCCGGCGACAATGAGCAACAGAGGGCGCATTACTCCGGCAAGAAAAAGCGACACACCCGCAAGACACAGATCATTGTGAACGAGAAAGGCGTCATCCGGGACGTGAGTGCATCCACCCCTGGCTCGGTGCATGATCTGGAGCATTTTCGCCAGTCGGGAGCTGCTCAGCGCATCCCGAAGGGAGTCACGACCGGAGGAGACGCTGGTTACCAAGGATTGCACGAAGAGTTGCCTGATCATAGCGTCTTCGTCCCCCACAAGGCCAGACGTAACCATCCCCTGAGTGAGAATGAGAAGCTGGCAAACCGTTATGATGATGTGGTGCGCTCGGTCGTGGCTATTGTGAACCCCCGCATCATCCGCCGGGCGGCCGTGGCCTCAGTCTCGTAGACCGAGCGTCGGCTGAGTGGGTCGTTGCCTTGCCCTGGCTAGCACACCTTATTGTTATTGTGCAACAATTCTATTCAAGAAGGAGGATCAGCATGGCAAGTACGCAGGGCAATCTTAAGGAAGCATTTGCCGGCGAAAGTCAGGCGAATCAGAAGTACCGAGCATTTGCCAGGAAGGCGGAACAGGAAGGTTTCCCCAACGTCGCCCGGCTATTTCGCACGACAGCCGAGGCAGAACGGATACACGCTGAGGGACAACTCAAGGCACTCGGTGGGATTGGTTCTACTGCCGAGAATCTTCAGGTTGCGATTGATGGTGAGACATACGAATACACCGAGATGTATCCGCCGATGCTCAAGCAGGCCGAAGCGGAGGCTCACAAGGCCAAGCGCATCTTCGCCTATGCCGTTAAAGCCGAGGAGGTTCACGCTCGACTTTACAAACTGGCGTTGGAGGCTGTCCGGCGGGGTGAAGATTTAGCGGAGGCAGAGTTTTACCTTTGTCCGGTATGTGGGCACATCGAGTTTGGCAGCCCGCCGGAGTCGTGTCCCATCTGTGGGGCGAAGGCTGCGAAGTTTATCCAGGTATAGGCGAGATACAACTGGTACGCCTCCTAGACCACGATTTCAAAAGTTTTTCCTATAGGTCCCCTCCGGGGAAGGGTAAAGCCTGACCACGCCATCTTGCTCGCAGCGGATCTGTGACCCGCGTGTTTAGCGAACCGGAGCCGTCGGGTCTGTGACCCGACGGGAGCAAGAATTACCCCAAAAACTTATGGGAAGCACCACCAGTACCTCATCAACCTGATGTTGATAAGCTGTTTTGCGCTTCCATAGGAACTCGGTTCACCTCATCAAAACTACCTTGATGAGGTGCTGGCCGGCGTATACAGCCTGTCCTGCCTGCACCTGAGTGCGGCATGCCTACCCGGCAAGGTGGGTATGCCGCACCTCTTGACCTGGTAGGGATGTGGACTTTGTACGCCGTTTCGGAGTGATGACGGGGGACCAGGATTGGTCTGGGAAGAGGAAAGAGGAGGAGCACCAATCCTGAGGAGGCTTGGAAATGGTAAAGTCTCGATACCTCATTTTGATTCCTGCGCTGATCCTCCCCCTGGCATTGCCGGCCGTCCACACCGCCGCATCCCCACCGCCGGACGCGGGACTGGTGAGGCCGCCCTCGACCCAACTCACCTGCCCCATCCTCCCCGCCGACAACATCTGGAACACTCCTGTGGACACCCTGCCCGTCCATCCCAACTCCGCTGCCTACGTCAACACCATCGGCGCAAACGACAACCTGCACCCCGACTTCGGCGCGGGCCAATGGCAGGGAGCCCCCATCGGCATCCCCTACGTGGAAGTGCCCGGCAGCCAGCCCAAAGTCAGCTTCAGCTTCACCTACGCCGACGAAAGCAACCCCGGCCCCTACCCCATCCCCCCCGACGCTCCCATCGAGGGCGGCCCTGACAGCGACGGCGACCGGCACGTCCTCGTCATTGACCGAGACAACTGCCTGCTCTACGAACTCTTCTACGCCTGGCCGCAGCCGGGTTGAAGACCTACGGCATGATCCTGGCCGACAACGGCTCCCCCTGGTTCATCTCCGGGGTGCCGGACGACCGCTGGGACAACGACGTCTTGCAAGAACTGAAACAGGTGCGCGGCTCCGACTTCGAGGCGGTGGACGTCTCCTCGCTGATGGTGGATCCGAATTCGGGACAGGTGTTTCAGGGGACATCCCCGATGCGGGTATATCTCCCCCTGGTGATGGCCCGGTATCCATTGGGAGGCTCAACAGAGCCAAATTTGCCGTAGTGCTCTGTCAGTCGCGATTTCAGAGGTCGGCGTAGGGGCGACCCTTGCGGTCGCCCCGCCGAAGCTTCCTCCCCCCTAACCTTCCCTCTCCCAAAATTGGGAGAGGGAAGGGGTGCCCGAAGGGCGGGGGTGGGTGAGGGCGCCGCCTCCTCTCGCCGCCAACACGCAAGAGGGAGACTATCTGAACGTTTGTCACAGAGGGGGTGCGATGAAAAGGCGACGGCTCTTTACCGCTCCTGGTGGCCACATTCTTGCCGACGACGTGCAATCCCCTGCCGGCCGGCCGAAGATGGGCCGGTCAACCGTGCCGGCCCAAGAGTCGGCGGCGGCGTGTCGATGATCGGTGGCGTCTGAATGCAAAGCAAACAACGCGGCACCTCCATCAGGGAGTTCTTTGCTTTAGAGCACAATATCGTCGTTTTGCTGGGCGCTCTTTTGGTCATCGGAATGGGGGAAGAGCTTTGGGTTCGTTTTATGCCCAAATACCTTGAAGCCCTGGGAGCCAGCGCGGTAGCCATCGGCGCGTACGGCTCTTTCAAACGAGTCGTAGACACCATATACCAGTACCCCGGCGGTTGGCTTGCAGACAGGTTGGGACGCAAACGAGCTTTGACC
>JAJRXB010000093.1 GCA_024276515.1 Chloroflexota bacterium | reverse complement strand
TTCTATGGCAGGATGCGTCTTTTATCTGGCCCGGCATCAGGCGATAGCGACTAAAGTCGCGCCTGAAGGCCCCAGGCCGAGGCGTCGGCCTGCGCCGACGCGCTGGCCGTCAGGCCTGCAGGCGCGGTTTCAACCGCGTTTGTGCCCTGGCGGAAGGCCAGGGGACAGGCCATCGCCAAAAAAACAGAGGGTGAACGCTTACAGAAATGGTTGCCAAGTACCTTCCTTTCGCCAAAAGATCGGAGGTGACTGTCACCTGGGTTAATTCTTTGAAAAGCCCCGCCCTTTTCCCAAAATGCTTGTCAGAGGATACGGAATGTGATATAATGTGGGCGTTTCAGGTCCATAGTCCACCTGCCGCTTGACCCCTGGCACATCATTCCCTTTGATGACCGCAATGAGCGTTGTTGCTGCCATCAATGCAAAAGCCCCTCAGAACTATGTCTTCGACGAAGCAAATTCTCACATGGTAGAGCATCCCACGCTCGCGTTGTTGATTTCTCCAGATCCGTAGCCAGCAAAGGCTTGAGCGATGAAGATTGAAGAAAGCAATGTGCAAGCGTTTCTCGATGACCTGGCCCATCCTTCGCCCACGCCGGGGGGTGGCAGCGCCGCCGCGCTGGCAGGAGCGATGGGGGCGGCGCTGGTGAGCATGGTCTGCAACCTGACCGTGGGCAGAAAGCGATTCGCCGGCGTGGAAGATGAACTGCGTGCCGTCCTCGATGAGGCCCAAACTCTGCAACGCCGGTTGATCCGCCTGGCCGAGGCCGACAGCCAGGCATTCGATCAGGTGATGGCCGCCTACCGTATGCCAAAAGAGACAGACGAAGAACGGGCCGCCCGCCAACAGGCCATCCAGGTGGCCCTTCGACAGGCGACCCAGATTCCACTGGAAACGGCCACCGCCTGCGCCGCCGTCATCCGGCTGGCCGATCAGATCATCTCCAAAATCAATCCGAATGCGCTGAGCGATGCGGGGGCGGCCGCCCTCCTGTCCGAAGCCGGCCTGCGGGGCGCTCAGCTCAACGTTGCCATCAACCTGTCGGGCGTCCACGACGCGGATTTCGTGGGGAGGAAACAGAAAGAGCTAGACCAGGTGCTGATCGGGACGAACCAGAAAAAGGAGCGCGTCGTTTCCTACGTTTTGGAACACCTGTAGCGTGGCTGGGTGACAGAGGTATCAGAAGTTCAGATGAAAATCACTTGACAAGCCTGGGTGCTTATGATACTATGCTCTGGTGAAATTAGGTACAACTCGCCCCCCTATTCTGCTACTCGCCCCCCAGAAACCACGAGGTTCTCCGTCCGCGAGAACCTCAATAAATTAATTCAAGCGAGGAGGCTTGCGATATGATCACCATACGACATCCGGTACCGAGTGACATTGAGATCGCCCAGGAGGCCGTGCTCAAACCCATCAGAGAAGTGGCCGAGTCTGTGGGTTTGACCGAAGACGATCTGGACTACTACGGCAAATATAAAGCCAAAGTGCACCTGGACGTGCTGGAGAAGTTCCGGGACCGGCCACAAGGAAAGTACATTGACGTCACCGCCATCACGCCCACCCCGCTGGGGGAGGGGAAGACGACGACGACGGTGGGGTTGAGCCAGGCGTTGGGGGCGCATCTGGGCAAGAACGTTTTCACCTGCATTCGGCAGCCGTCGCAGGGGCCAACCTTTGGCATCAAAGGCGGGGCGGCGGGTGGCGGCTACAGTCAGATCGTGCCGATGGAGGACTTCAACCTGCACCTGACAGGGGACATCCACGCGGTGAGCGCGGCCAACAACCTGCTGGCGGCGGCGATTGACGCCCGTTTGTTGCACGAGCGCAACTACGGGGAGCGGTTCAAGTCGGTGACGGGGCTGGATCCGCTGAACATCAACCCTTACAGCATCACCTGGAACCGGGTGGTAGACGTGAACGACCGGGAGTTGCGCAAGGTGGTGCTGGGCCTGGGGACCCGGGTGGACGGTTTCCCCCGTGAGAGCGGCTTCGACATTGCGGTGGCCAGCGAGGTGATGGCCATCCTGGCGTTGACGACCAGCCTGAAGGATATGCGGCAGCGGCTGGGGCGCATCGTCATCGGCCAGACCTGGGCGGGGGAGCCGGTGACGGCGGAGGACCTGGGAGTGGCAGGGGCGATGACGGTTTTGATGAAAGACGCCATTATGCCCAACCTGATGCAGACGTTGGAGGGGACGCCGGCCTTTGTGCACGCGGGGCCTTTTGCCAACATAGCCCACGGCAACAGCAGCATCATCGCCGACCAGATTGCGTTGAAGCTGGCCGACTACGTGGTGACAGAGAGCGGCTTTGGCGCCGACATAGGGATGGAGAAATTCTTCGACATCAAGTGCCGGTACTCGGGGCTGGTGCCGAACGCGGTGGTGATGGTGGCGACGGTGCGGGCGCTGAAGATGCACGGCGGCGGCCCCAAGGTAGTCGCCGGTCGGCCCCTGGACCCGGCCTACACCGAAGAAAACCTGGAGTTGCTGGAGAAGGGATGCGTCAATCTGGGCAAGAACATTGAAATTGCCAGGCTGTTTGGCATTCCGGTGGTCGTGGCCATCAACCGCTTCAAGTACGACACCGACGCCGAGGTTGCGCTGGTCAGGCGGTTTGCCGAAGGGGCGGGCGCTTATGCGGCGGTGCCGTCCAACCACTGGGCCGAGGGGGGCGCCGGAGCGGTGGAGTTGGCCGAGGCGGTGGTGGACGCCTGCGAGCAACCGAGCAACTTCGACTTTCTCTACCCGCTGGATCTGCCCATCAAAGACAAGATCGAAATCATCGCCACGAAGGTGTATGGGGCAGATGGGGTGGATTACACGCCGCTGGCAAGCCAGCAAATTGCGGCCTACGAAAAGGCCGGGTTTGGAAACCTGCCAATGTGCATGGCCAAGACACACCTGAGCATCAGCCACGATCCCAGCAAGAAGGGAGTGCCCACCGGATTTGTGCTGCCCATCCGGGAGGTGCGAGCCAGCGTCGGGGCCGGCTTCATCTATCCCCTGTGTGGAGAGATGCGGACTATGCCGGGCTTGCCTTCCCGACCGGTCTTCTTGCAGGTAGACCTGGACGACGAGGGTAAGGTGGTGGGTCTGTTCTAATGAGGTAGACTCACCGAGGAGAAGGGATACACGAGGGCGCTGGTCCACCGACCAGCGCCCTTATTATTGAGAGTACTTACGCAGTTGAGCACAAAAATAGGGTCCGTAGTGACGACTTCCCTGGCCTGCCTGTCCTGGCGGCAGGCCAGGGAAGTCGTCACTACAAACCTAAACTGCGTAAGTACTGTTATTGAGTTGTTCCCAAATAAGTTTACGCCCAGGTGACAGTCACTTTTGGCACAATTATTGGGTTACAACTTACAAAACCGCCTCGTTTTCGCGCCATTTCAAGTGACTGTCACCTGCTTTTGCTTTAAGGCGTCTCGGCCGACCGCTCTAAAATTCTGCTACGGTTCTCACCAGCGGCAGCACCAGCAGCGCCACGTCGCGGGTCTCGCCGTCGGGCATCATAAAGAACCCGGGCAGGGTGGTCTGCAACTGAAAGCCAAGCGACTGGAAGGCCCGGATGACAGAAAGGCTGTCGGCGACGATCTCGACGGTGAGGATGTGCAGATTCAGTTTTTTGGCTATGTCAATCAACGACTTGAGCATCGCCGTGCCCAGACCGCGCTGGCGATAGGCTCTTGCCAAAAAGACCCGCACCTCGGCCGTGTGACGATACGGCCCTTTGCCTCGATGCAGGGTCACGTCGCCCACGATGTTACCATTCACTTCGGCCACCAGGGGGATCACGCGGTTGTAGTCCAGTTCGTCGGTCCACTTCTGAATGACTGCCGGGTCTTTCACGTTGTCGCGCATATACTTCATGTCGTCTTCGCTGATCTGGGCGAACATCGCTTGCAACCGATCCTTGTCGCCCGGCTCAAGCACCCGAAGGAGCACGCGCGTGCCATCGTGAAGGGTGATGAGATTGCGATAAGTTGCCAGCCGTTCAATCATCGGGGGACCTCCTGGTATGCTGCATTGTGTGAACGACGTGTTCGGTGGATTTCTGTTTCCCCCAGCCCCGACCAAGTAGGATGCAAGGGAGCTACAGCTACACTAATTATATCAAATCGCCATGCTCGCTGTCAAGCTATTTTTGTGTCGTACCGCCTAAAGGCGCGACTCCACCAGGTCTACAGCTTCATAGCTGATTTGTAGTTTCTCCAACACCTGTTCTGTGATCACTTCCAGATGGCCGTTGAAGCGGACGAAGTCCAGGTCATCGGCGGGGAGGGTGAGGACGGGACAGAGGGTGAAATCCTCGATCCACGCATCGTATAGTTCGTTGAGTCGTTGCAGGTAGAGGGGGGAGATGTCGCGCTCAAAGTCGCGGCCGCGCTTGGCAATTCGTTCTAACAGGGTGGGCACAGATGCCTTGAGATAAACCACCAGGTCGGGAGGGGGTAGGAAGAGTACCAGCACCTCGTATAGCTCGCGGTAGCTGCGATAGTCCCGGTCGCTCATATGGCCCTGTTGATAAAGGTTGTGAGCGAAGATCTCGGCGTCTTCGTATACGCTGCGGTCTTGCACTACCGAGTTGGGACTATCGAGCAACTGGCGATGGTGGCGCAGCCGTCGTGACAGGAAGAAAATTTGGGAATGGAAGCTCCAACGTCGCATGTCCTGGTAGAAATCGGCCAGGTACGGATTGTCGCCCACCGCTTCGTAGAATGGCTCCCAGCCCAGCTTTTGGGCCAGCATCGCCGTCAGCGTGCTTTTGCCCACTCCCACGTTGCCGGCGATGGCTACAAACTGTTTCTTCATCTTCTTCTCCTTCCCCGTCTGCTGTCTACCGTTTCACCTTTTCCAGATACGCGGATTCCAGGTCAACCCCGGCCTGGTTTGCCAGTTTGAACAGGTAGGTCAGGCAGTCGGCCAGTTCGGCGCGCAGGTGCGGCAGGTGTTCGGTCATCGCCTGGTCGAGGGCCTGGGACTGGTTGCCCACTTTTTCGTACAGGGCCTTTTGCTGACGCCAGATGGCCGTCACCTCGGCTCCTAATTCGCCTACCTCTTGTGTGAGGCCGATGAAGTTGAAGTAGAGGTCGGTCAGGGGGGCGTCTCCCTGGTCGAGGGTCTGTTGCCAGCGTTGGAAGTCGGCCAGCCGGCGATGGCTGGTTATCGAGATCAGCGCGTCACCTGACGGCGGCTCCTCTGCGAACAGGGGGAGCCGTCCTTGCTCGGGCCCATCGCCCAGCGCGATCCGCACCCGTCCTACCACGTGCGCCAGCGCGTCGGGGTCGCTGACCCAATTCAAACCGTCGGTGTCGATGGGCAATACCGGTGCGTCGTGATAGTCGGCGAAGAATCGCTCGTAGGCCAGACGCAAATCGGCGATGTAATCGCGACTCATCGCCCGCTCGTAGGGGCGGTCGCGCACGGCGATGCGGTCCATCAGTGTGTCTACACTGGCTCGCAGGTAGACGACGAGGTCTGGCGTGGGGATCTTCTCGGCCAGGACGTTGTGGACTCGTTCGTACATTTCCAGTTCGTCGCCGGCCAGGTTCAGGTGTGCAAAGAGTCGGTCTTTGGCAAAGGTGTAGTCGCTGATGAGGGGTGAATGGGCCAGGGTAGCTCCAATCACGCGGTGTTGTTGGCGGTAGCGGCTGAGGAGGAAGAATATTTGGGTTTGAAAGGCGTAGCGGGCGCGGTCGGCGTAGAAGTCGCTGAGGAAGGGGTTTTCTTCGAAGACTTCCAGCAGCAGTTCTGCCTGGAAAGGGTCTCGCATCAGGCGGGCGAGGGTGGTCTTGCCCACGCCGATGACTCCTTCGATGGCGATGTACGGATGCTGTGCCAAGTGGGGCCTCCTGGGACGGCGGACAGGGTAGAGGGTTTCTTCGTCTTCTGTCCACCGTCCGCTGACTACTACATATAGGGGGGTATTGAGTGATTGCCCACAAGTCCTTGGGGGTGTAGTCCTATTTGATGATACCTCAGATGAGGGGGTGGTGTCAAGGGCCGTAGCTTAAAAATTGGCGAATGCAAGATTAAAATTTCTGTGGCAACCTGGCCGGCGCCGTGATTGACAATTTTGCCCTTGTTGCTCTATACTGGGCCACGCCAGGCCGGGGGTGGGGGGCTGGAGATTGGAGATTGGAGATTGGAGATTGGAGGCTGCGAGGCTATGAAGGTGTTGGTGACCGGAGCCACCGGCTTCGTTGGCTCAAACGTGGCGGCGGCGCTGGCGGCGCGCGGCGACCGGGTGCGCGTGTTGCGTCGGACCACGTCGCGGCTGGATGCGCTGGAGGGGGTGCCGGTGGAGTACGTCGTCGGCGACATCCTCGATCCCGACTCGCTGGCGGCGGCGATGCAGGGCTGCCGGCTGGTCTTTCACGTGGCGGCCACGTCGCAATATTGGCGCAGCAGCAAAGAGACCATCTACCGAGTGAACGTGGATGGCACGCGCAACGTGGTGCGGGCGGCGCTGGCCGCCGGAGTCGAACGGATGGTGCACACCAGTTCGGTGGCAGCCCTGGGCTATCCGCCGCGCGGAGCCCTGGCCGACGAGTCGCAGGTCTTCCCTCAGTCGTTGAGTTGGTGGGCCTACGGGCATAGCAAATACCTGGCCGAGCTGGAGGTGCAAAAAGGGGTGGCGCAGGGACTGCCGGCCGTCATCGTCAACCCCACGATTGTCCTCGGTCCGCGCGACGTGAATTTTATCTCGGGCAGCCTCATTCGGGCGTCGGTCAAGGGGCAACTGCGGGTGGTGCCGCCGGGCGGCTCGAACATGGTCCACGTGGCCGACGTGGTGGCGGGGCAACTGGCCGCTGCCGAGCGGGGACGCATAGGCGAGCGTTACATCCTGGGCGGAGAGAACCTGTCGCACCGGGAGGCGGCGACCATT
The DNA here is from genome assembly GCA_024276515.1 of Chloroflexota bacterium. Taxonomy (GTDB): domain Bacteria; phylum Chloroflexota; class Anaerolineae; order 4572-78; family NAK82; genus JAJRXB01. The sequence continues at coordinate 10,715 of JAJRXB010000093.1, read as the reverse complement.
GTGGCCGAAGTCACCGGGGGACCGCGCCCGTTGCTGGTGTTGCCTTATTGGTCGCTGTCGCCCCTCGCCTGGCTGGTTGATGCCCTCAACACGTTCAGCCGCCGGCCCCCGCTGGTGACGGGCGAGCAAATCCGGCTGGGAGGCGAGACCTTTTACGTGGATAGTAGCAAGGCAGTCCGCGAGTTGGGACTGCCTCAAACGCCCTTCCGCCAGGCCGCCGCCGATGCGTATGCCTGGTATCGGGAGCATAGGCTGCTTTAGGGAATCGGCAAATCGGCAAATTTGCAGATTTCCCCTCTCTGCTCTCTGCTGTCTGCTCGCCGTTGCCTACTGGATAATGCCCGTTCGCTTGCCCACCACTTCGAAGCCTTTCAGCACCCAGTCCAGGTGCTCGCGGGTGTGAGTGGCCATGTAGCTGGTGCGCAGTCGCTGGCCGCCGGGGGGCACGCCCGGCGACAGGATTGGGTTGGTGTATACCCCTTCTTCAAAAAGACCCATCCACAGTCCAATCGTGCGGAAGTCGTCGCCGATGATGATGGGGATGATAGGGGTTTCGCTGGGACCGGTGTCGAAGCCGAGTCGCTTGAAGCCGGCCAGCATATAGCGCGCGTTTTCCCACAGCCGCTCTATCCATTCGGGCTCGGTTTCCATCACTTCCAGCGCGGCCAGGACCGCCGCCACGTTGGAGGCCGGCATGCTGGCGCTGAAGATCATCGAGCGGGCGTGGTGCTGAATGTAGTGGATGACCTGGTCGTCGCCGGCGATGACGCCGCCCAGCGAGGCAAACGATTTGCTGAAGGTGCCCATAATCAGATCTACTTCGTCGGTCAGGCCAAAGTGGGCGGCGGTTCCATGTCCGTTGCCGAGCACGCCCAGGCTGTGAGCATCGTCTACCATCAGCCGAGCGCCGTATCGCCTGCAGAGTTCGACCAGATCAGGCAACGGGGCGATGTCCCCTCCCATGCTGTACACGCCATCCACCACCACCAGGATGCCCTTGGCGTTCTTCGAGTTTTCCAGGACGTGTTTCAGGTGATCCATGTCGTTGTGGCGAAACCGTTTCATGGTGCCTAACGACAGCATACAGCCGTCAATGATGCTGGCGTGATCTTCTTTGTCGGTGATGACCACGTCTCCTCTGCCTACCAGGGCCGAGATGGTGCCCAGGTTCGTTTGATAGCCGGTGCTGAAGCAGAGAGCCGCCTCTTTGCCGATGAATTCGGCCAGCCGGCGGTCCAGCTCGTGGTGAAGGGCCAAAGTGCCATTGAGAAAACGGGAACCGGTGCAGCTTGTGCCATACTTTTCAACCGCTTCGATGGCCGCCTGGCGCACTTTGGGGTGGGTGGTCAGGCCCAGGTAGTTATTTGACCCGGCCATCACCAACTTCTTGTCGCCCATCGTCACCACGTTGCCTTCGGTATCGTCCAATGGCATAAAATAAGGGTAATAGCCGTCGCGCATGGCCTCTTTAGCCCGGGTGAATCCGTAGCACTTGTCGAAGAGATCCATCAGTTGCCTCCCCCAGCGAGTGTGATGTTCAGCCTTTTGGAGCTGATTTTGTTACTGCTCAGGCTACCCTCCCGCAGGTTACGAACCTGCCTGCGGGAGAGTGAGTTGGGCATAGAATAGCTCTCTTTTGCCTGGAAGTCAAGCTGCATCCGTTGTGAATCGTGGGAAGGGCGTGTCAAATCAATGATGTCACCGAAGGGAGACTACCGACCTGATAATTGGGCTAAAAGTGACTGTCACCTCAGCACAAATTTATTGTAGGAACAACCCAATTGGAATTCGGTTTGCTCAGAATTGAGAGCGGGTGTATCATCTTTGTAGATACATCAGGAGGTGTTCAGATGCTGACTCGCGTGCAGAAGTGGGGTAACAGTTTGGCGGTGCGTATCCCAAAACCATTTGCCAATGAAATTGGCCTGGAACAGGATACCCCGGTTGAGGTATCGCTGGTAGACGGGAAACTCGTTCTCACGCCAGTTCGTGAACCGGCGTTGAGTCTTGACGAGCTTCTGGCACAGCTGACCGAGGATAACCTGCACCGCGAAGTCGATACCGGGCCGGCAGCAGGAGACGAGGTGTGGTAATCCGATGGCGTACATTCCTGAACGCGGAGACGTTGTCTGGATTACTTTGAACCCTCGGGCAGGACACGAACAAGCGGGGCGTCGCCCGGCTGTGGTGCTCTCACCGGCTGCCTACAACGGCAAAGTGGGGCTTGCCGTTTTGTGCCCCATCACTCGTCAAATCAAGGGCTATCCATTTGAAGTCCTGATCCCTGAGGGTTTAAGCGTGGGCGGGGTTATATTGGCAGATCAAGTCAAAAGCCTGGATTGGCAGGCACGCGAGGCAGAGCTGATTTGTGCTCTGCCCCCGGCGACGGTGGTGGAGGTGTTGCAGAAGCTCAACACATTGTTATCAAACTAAGAGCGTGTCTGAAAATTCGGGATTAGGCGTCTGTAGTAGCGACTCACCGGCACTGCGCCGCAGTACGGTGCAAGTGTTAGTCGTTGTTTGACCCAATAATACTTAAAACTAACGACTGAAGTCGTCACTACGAGTATTTTTCAGACACGCTCTAAGGATGCTCACGCCTCAAAGTGGCCAAAGTCCAGGGAAGCTCTCGACGCCGCTAGCACATAGATCGCCAGCGGTCGGCCAGGCTTTGCGATTGCGTGACCTGCTGCATCAGCGCTTTGGCCGAGGGTTTGGCCCAAGAGGGCGTTGGCACGTCGTAATCGAACCCCGGCAGGGTTTTGCGCTCGATCTCGCGGCCCAGCAGGTGCTCGATCCGGTAGATCAGCGCCTCGTCGTCCGGGGTGACGAGGGTGATGGCGTCGCCATTGGCCTTGGCGCGGGCGGTGCGCCCGATGCGGTGCACGTAATCCTCGGGGTGTTCCGGCACGTCGTAGTTGATCACGTGCGAGATTCCTTCTACGTCCAATCCTCGCGCGGCGATGTTTGTGGCGACCAGGACCCGGTGCTTGCCCGACCGGAACCCTTCCAGCGCAGCTATCCGGTCCCGCTGCCTGAAATCTCCGTGAATGCAGGCGGTGGCGATCCTGGCCTGGCGCAGTTGCCGGGTTACGATGTCGGCTTGTTGTTTGGTTCTGGTGAAGACCAGCATGCTGTTGACTTCCATCTGCTCGAGCATGGTCACGAGAAGTTGAATCTTGAGGTGTTTGGGCACCGGGTAGAGAGCCTGTTGGATCGCCTCGGGAGGATGGGCCATATCTATTTCGATGCTCACCGGGTCGCGTTGAAACTGCCGGGCGAGAGCCGCAATCGTTGGCGGTATCGTGGCCGAGAAGAGCATCGTTTGGCGCTGACGGGGCATACGGCGGACGATCTGTTTGATGTCGGGCAAAAAGCCCATATCCAGCATCCGGTCGGCCTCGTCTAACACGAGAATCTGCAAGTCGCCGAAGTTTACGTTCTTGCGACGCATGTGATCCATCAGGCGACCAGGTGTGGCGACGACGACGTCAACGCCCCGGCGTAGTTTGTCGATTTGCCTTTTCATCCCGGCTCCGCCGTACACGGCAACGCTGCGCAGTGAGGTGCGGGCGGCCAGTTTCTCGGTTTCCCCGGCGACCTGGAGGACCAACTCGCGGGTCGGCTCCAGGATCACGACTCGGGGGTTCCTGGTTCTGGTTTGATCCCGTAGCAGGTGGTCCAGCGCCGGCAAAAGAAAAGCCAGCGTCTTGCCGGTTCCTGTCTGGGCGCAACCGACGATGTCACGTCCCTGTAAACCAGGCGGAATGGCCTGGGTCTGGATAGGGGTCGTTTCCTCATACCCCAAGGCGCTGATCGCCTCTTGTATAGGTTTGCTTAAATCTAACTCTGTGAAACGCATAAAACTCCTTTGATGCTACTTGATTCACGCAGGTGCTTGACCTGCGGGTTTGTGTTGGCTGGGGCTGTCACAAAAAACCGCTCCGATTGCGTGAATCGGAGCGGTAAGAGATGCCAGACCGATTGACTTAATTGGCAATTGCAATTATACCAGTGAATGGGATTTGTGTCAAACTGCCATAGAATTGAAATGCACCCCCCATCTCACCGTCGCGCTAGGGCCCCCCGTCCGGGACTGACCCGACGGGAGCAAGACTGCCGAATGCTGAAGTCTGAATGGTAGCACGCCTGAGTAGTAACCAATTGTATTCACGGCCACTTTCAGGCGAAAGTGCCCTTATAAGTGCCTGGCACCTAACGCCTTAACCAATTGCGTTTTCAAAGGCTGCGGGTTATCATGGCGTCCAAACTGAGTATGGTGCCACATAAAATGCAGAATCGAGGAGTACCCTTATGCCACGCGATCCACACGTCAAACTTTTCATCCCCGGCCCCGTCGAAGTCCGGCCCCAAATCCTGGCCGCGCAGACCGCGCCGATGATCGGCCACCGCTCTCCCGAATACGCCGACCTGCACGCCCGCGTCGTCCCCAAACTGAGACCGCTGTTCGGCACGGCAGGGCGTGTCTTCATCGTCACCGCCTCGGGCAGTGGGTTGCAGGAGGCGGCGGTGCGCAATTGCGTGCGTCGCCGGTGCCTGTGCCTGGTCAACGGCGCCTTTGGCGCCCGCTGGCACCAGGTGGCGCTGGCCAACGGCAAGCAGGCCGACGCGCTGGAAGTGTCGTGGGGCGAAGCCATCCGGCCAGAGCAGGTAGACGACCGACTGCGGACGGGGGGTTATGAAGCAGTCACCGTGGTCTTCAACGAGACGAGCACCGGCCTGCTGAACCCGTTGCCGGAGATCGCAGCCGTCGTGCGTCAACACCCGGACGTGCTGCTGCTGGTAGACGCCGTCAGCGCGGCCGGGGGCGTCGAGATCCGCGCCGACGAATGGGGCGTGGACGTGTGCCTGACCAGCAGCCAGAAGGCGTTGGCCCTGCCGCCCGGCCTGGCTCTGTGCAGCGTCAGCGACCGGGCGATGGCGCGGGCCGAGTCGGTGCCCGACCGGGGTTGGTACTTCGACTTTTTGCAATACGAAAAGTACGCCGCCAAAAATCACACCCCGGCCACCCCGGCCATCAGTCTGATACGCGCCCTCGACGCCCAACTGGACGCCATCGCTGCCGAAGGGTGGCAGGCACGCTTCGCCCGTCACCGGCGGCTGATGGGTCAGGTCCACGCCTGGGTGGGGGCCGGCGGCTTTGACTTCTTCGCCGAGGAGGGGTATCGTTCGCCCACCGTCACCGCCGTGCGCAACACGCGCGGGGTGGACGTCGGCGCGCTGAACGCCTACCTGCGCCGGCGCGGCATGCTCATCTCCGACGGTTACGGTCCCCTGAAGGGGGAGACTTTCCGGGTGGCGCACATGGGGGACGCGACGGACGAGGAAATCTCGGAGTTGCTGGAAGCTATGAGCGAGTTCATGGAGGAGACGTAACCATGTATCGCATTCTCATCACCGACGACCTCTCACCCCAGGCGATTGAGCGGTTGCAGGCCGCCGACGACGCCGGCTTCGACGTGGTGCGCCGCCCGTCGCCGGAGAGGTTGCGCGAGATCATCCCCGGTTACGATGCCCTCATCATCCGCAGCAGTGTGCAGGTGGATGCCGACCTGCTGGCGGTCGCCTCCCGGCTCAAGGTCATCGGGCGGGCCGGCGTGGGTCTGGACAACGTGGACATTGACGCCGCCTCGCTGCGGGGCGTGATCGTGATGAACACGCCAGGGGCCAACACCATCGCCACCGCCGAGCACACGATGGCGATGCTGCTGGCCCTTTGTCGGCACGTGCCCCAGGCCGACGCTTCGATGCGGGCTGGTCGATGGACTCGGAGTCGATTTTTGGGCGTCCAGCTCTATGGCAAGACGTTGGGCATCGTGGGGCTGGGGCGCGTGGGGGCGCGGGTCGCGCAGCGGGCGCAGGCCTTTGGCATGAAGGTGATCGCCTTCGATCCCTACATCAGCGACGACGTGGCGCGCGAGTTGAAGGTGACGCTGGTGGACCTGGACGAATTGCTGGCCCACTCGGATTTCATCACCTTGCACACCGCCCTTACCCCGGAGACGCGCGGCCTGATCGACGCCCAGGCCATCGCCCGGATGAAGCCGGGCGTGCGATTGGTGAATTGTGCCCGGGGCGCGCTGGTGGACGAGACGGCGCTGGGGGAGGCTTTGCGTTCGGGCCACGTCGCCGGCGCCGCGCTGGACGTGTATTCCGACGAGCCTCTGCCGGCCGACAGTCCGCTGCGCCGTCTGCCCAACGTGGTGCTCACCCCCCACATCGCCGCCAGCACCGTCGAGGCCCAGCGCGACGTGGGCACTCAAATTGTGGACCAGATATTGGCCGCGCTGCGCGGCGAGGACTTCCGCAACGCGGTGAACATGCCGGTGGCGGACGCCGGCGTCTTCCGAGAGTTGCGGCCCTATCTGCTGTTGGCCGAAAAGCTGGGCAGTCTGCAAATGCAGTTGTCGGAGGGACGTATCAAGCGCGTTGAGGTGGAATTCCAGGGCGAGGAAGTCTCGGAGCACGTGAAGCCCCTGACGGTGGCGCTGCTCAAGGGGCTGCTGGACCCCATCACCGACACCCCGGTCAATTACATCAGCGCGCCGCATCTGGCGATGCAACGGGGCATCAGCGTGTCGGAGACCAGGGGGTTGCCCATTCCCCATTACGCCAATTTGTTGTCGTGTCGCGTGTTGTGGGATGGGGGCGAGCGGTTGGTGTCGGGCTCGCTGCTGGGACACGAGTTCCCCCGCGTGGTGCAAATTGATACCTTCCGCCTGGACGCGCAGCCCGAGGGGATCATCCTGGTGATGGAGAGCATAGACGTGCCGGGCGTCATTGGACGGGTGGGCACGTTGTTGGGCACACACGGCATCAACATCGCCGAATGGCGATTGGGGCGCACTGCCCCCGGCGGTCAGGCCTTGTCGTTCATCAACCTTGATACGCAGGCCCCGCCGGAGGTGCTGACCGAATTGACGCAACTGGAAGGGGTGATCCGCGTGCGCCAGGTGACGCTGTAGCGAGGTAGAAAGCCGCGCCGGAATGGGTGTTCCGGCGCTACGGGCGCCCACGTGCCGTATCTCGTAACCGGTCAAAGCGACGTGTTTGATCGTCCGCGACTCAGCCGACGCCGGCACCGCAAGCAAAAATCGGCCCCTTTGACGTCGGTGTCGTGCAGCGTGTTGGAGAAGTGCATCACGCAGTGGGGGTCGGGGCAGTGGGGGAGCCCCCAGGTGTGGCCCAGTTCGTGGACCGCCTCGGTGAGGGCCCGCCGGCGGAAGAGGGTTGGATCCTCCGGCAGATTGTAGAAGGACTGGCGCAGGCGGGACAGGGCGACAAAGGCTTCTCTCCCATCCGCCGTGGCCTGGCCGAAGATGAAGTTGAGGCCCGGGGCGTAGCAGTCGGCGTCGGTCAGTCCCAGGATTCGCTCGGCGGTGGGGTAGGGGAGGGTGCGCAGCACACCGATGAGCGCGTCTCCCCGGTATTGACGGCGGCGCGGGTCGTACCCGGTGGCCGGCAGCGGGAGTGTCTCGGCCACGACCACGCGTCGCCCAAAGGCTTCTTCCAGCCGCTCTGCCAGCCACGACAGGAGATCGGACGGGACCGGACCGATGGGAGCCAGGACGATCATTTCACATCCAACGTGACCGACTCTACTCGCCCGGTCGTCACCTGCAACAGGCAGGCCTGGGCGCGGAACTCGTCGGTGAAATCAGACCAATCGGTGGTGGTGATGATGGCCTGGTCTACTCCATCCGCCATAGTCATCACCCGGGCGCGGCGCCCGGCGTCCAGCTCGCTCATCACGTCGTCGAGGAGGAGGAGGGGAGATTCGCCGGTTGCCTGGATCATCAAATCTACCTCGGCCAGCTTCAGCGCCAGGGCGGTGGTGCGTTGCTGGCCGCGCGAGCCGTATAGAGTCATATCCACACCGTTCACGATGAAGTGCATGTCGTCTCGATGTGGCCCAACCAGGGTCACACCCCGGACAATCTCCTCACGGCGGGCACGACGCAAATGCTGTTTGAAGGCTTCGGCCACCTCAGAAACCGTCAGTTCCGCCTGCGCCGAGGGCAACAACTCCTCCAGCGACAGGGGACGCTGATAGTCGAGCAGTGGCCGGCGTTGCGGATCGAAGCTGGGTGCGTAGTGCAAACGGAACGTCTCTTGCTGGTCGCTCAGCAGCCGGTACCGGGCCCGTCCCAGCCGATCCAGATCGGCGATGGCTTTTTGCCGGCGGACGATCAGCAATGCGCCTTGTTCGGTCAGTTGCTCGTCCCAGAAAAGAAGTTGATCTTCTTCGTCCCGTCCGGGTAAGGTTTCGTGGTTGCCTCGCTCGCCCAATTGCTTGAGCAGGGCATTGCGCTGACTCAACACCTTGTTGTATTGGGTGAGGGCACGGCAATACGTGGGATCGATCTGGCATAAGGTGACATCGAGATACCGGCGGCGGGCGCTGGGGGAGCCTGTCACCAGTTCGATGTCTTCTGGCAGGAAGAGGACGGCGTTGAGCTGCCCCACCACGTCGAGCGCGCGTTTCTTGACCCCGTTCAGCCGCATCTCTTTGCGGATGGTCCCCTTCTCACTGGGCAGGAGGGTGATGTCGATCTGAAACGTGTTGCTGTTGCGGCGCACGTGTCCTTCCAGCCGGGCGAAGGGGAGCGGGTCTCGCTCCATCGTCTGCCAGTTGACGAGTTGGCGCTCGGCGCGGGCGAAAGAGGAGCGGGTGGTGGCGAGAAAGTAGATCGCTTCCAGCAGGTTGGTCTTGCCCTGGGCGTTGTCGCCGCGCAAGAGGATAGGTCCCGGTGGCAGGGCCAACGTCAGCCGGGCGTAGTTGCGAAAGTTGATCAGAGAGAGTCGCGTGAGGTGCATAACTTGATTAGAATTGTTCCTAAATAAAATAAAATAATTTGTGCTGAGGTGAACAGTCACTTTTAGCCCAATGATCAGGTCAGACTTTGAAAAATCACCCCGTTTTTTGCGCCAGTTCAAGTGACTGTCACCTGCTTTTGCTTAAAAAGGGAACAACTCCATTATAACACGGGGGAGGATGGCTACAAAATGCAAGTTCACGTCAACGAATCGATTCTGGAACTGGTGGAAGGGGACATCACTCAGCAGGAGACCGAGGCCATTGTGAACGCGGCCAATTCCAGCCTGCTGGGGGGTGGTGGCGTGGATGGAGCCATTCACCGGGCGGCCGGGCCCGAGTTGCTGGCCGAGTGTCGCACGTTGGGCGGATGCCCGGTTGGGGAGGCACGCATCACCCAGGGCTACCGGCTGAAGGCCCGGTACGTCATCCACGCGGTCGGCCCGATTTACCGGGGCACGCCCCGCGATGCCGAGTTGCTGGCCAGCGTCCATCGGCACGCGCTGAAGCTGGCCTCAGAGCACGGCATCGCCAGCGTCGCCTTCCCCGCCATCAGCACCGGGGCCTACGGCTATCCTATGGAAGAAGCTGCGCCGGTCGCTTTGGGGGCTGTCGTTGATTATTTGCGCCACCACCCGGAGATCAGGCTGGTTCGTTTTGTGCTGTTTGGACGGCGGGCGTATCAGATATACGCGGCTGCGCTAAAAGCCCTGGTTCCGGACGACTGACACCTCTCATATTATCACAAGATTCATCACCACCTCTGTTGCAAATATGGGAAAATCGTTGTATAATCCCCTTAACAAATGTTAAGTTGCGGATCAAGACGGTTTTCGTGTAGGCGCAGACTGCCGGTCCACGGCCTGGCAGGATACGTTATTTTACAGAGGTGAAACTATGCCCGGAAAGGATTTGGGGCTTCCGCCTGACGTTAAGTGGCTTTCTCTACAAGAGGCAAGCCGGATGCTCGGCGTGCATCCCTCCACGCTCCGCCAGTGGGCTGATTCGGGCAAGATCCCCACGGTTCGCACACCGGGGGGGCACCGCCGATTCGCCGAAAGCGACGTGCGGGCGCTGTTGGAGCCGGAGCCCTTGCAGCCGTCAGGAGTCCAGCTCCTGGTGCAGAGTGCGCTGGGGCGTACACGGCTTGAGGTGAGCGGGGGCAAGCTCGACGAACAGAGCTGGTACCAACGCTTCGACGAGACAGACAAGGCGGAGCATCGGGAGCTAGGCCGCAAGTTGCTGGCAATGGTGATGCAATATCTGACCCAACCCTCTGACCGCTCCTCGATCCTGGAAGATGCCCGGTCGCTCGGTCGCTCGTATGGCGAGCGTTCCCTGGTCAAAAAATTGAGCCTGACCGAAGCAGTTCGCGCTTTTCTCTACTTCCAGGATTTCTTGATGGACGGCGTTATTCAGATGTCGGAGACGATGGGACAAAACGTTAACATTGACCTGGTCAACACCTACCAGCAAATCAACGTCTTCATCAACGAGATACTGGTGGCTATGCTCGAAGTCTACGAGAAGAAATGAGGGCACCGGCTGACATTGCGGGTCACGGGTTGGTCGCTTCTGAGCCGTAAGTCCGTGCTTTGCAATCCATAGCTGGAAAATGAACAGTTTGTATCCGAACGACGCTCCACGTGGGGGGTCGTTTTTTTGTAAGCGTTCAGCTCGCGCAGTAGTGTTCCCGATGAGTGTTGTTGGGCAAATCTGGGGCTTTTCACCGCCAAGGCGCATAGGCAGGGCCCAGGGCTTTTCAACGTTCTAGCGCGAGCAAGGTGACAGTCACCTTGTTCGGCATGACACGTTGACAAAAACGGTAAGAAATGGTTGTCAAGTGCCTTCCTCTCGCCAAAAGATCGGAGGTGACTGT
>JAJRXB010000092.1 GCA_024276515.1 Chloroflexota bacterium | reverse complement strand
GGCCTCATCTCGTTGCTCCCGCCAGGCCCTCACCCCCTTGCTCCCGCCGGGGCCTCATCTCGTTGCTCCCGCCAGGCCCTCACCCCCTTGCTCCCGCCGGGGCCTCATCTCGTTGCTCCCGCCGGGTCTGTGACCCGGCGGTATGAGGCAGGTGTCGCGGGTCTCAGACCCGCGACGAGCGGAGACCCGCGACGAGCAACGAAGCGCGCTACTAAACTGCCACCCACCGCCCCTCGGCCGCCGATTGCAAGATGGCGTCTACCACCAGGTTGGCCTGATAGCCGGTCTCGAACGTGGGCCAGGTGGGGTGATCGGGCATTTTGCCCCCATCGCGCACGGCGGCGTAAACTTCCTGGAAGAGGTTCTTGAAGCTATCCGGGTATCCTTCGTTGTGCCAGCCCGGGTAGTGGGCGTAGGGCCGGGCGGCCGGGTGCAGCAACGCCGGGTCTTTGGGCAGGGTCTCGTTGGGGCGGTCTCGATGGCCCAGCCAAAGTTCGTTGAGACGCTCCGTGTTCCAGCCCAGGCTCCCGCGCGCGCCGTTGACTTCCAGCGTCAGGTGATTTTTGCGCCCGGCGCACATCTGCGAGAGGAGACACGTGCCGCGCGCCCCTTTCTCAAAGCGGAAAAGGATCATCCCGCAGTCCTCGGTGGTCACTTCCACTTCGTCGAAGTCTTCCGGCTTGAAGCCCACGCCGGCAAAAGCGTCCACGTGGGCTTTGGGTTTGCGCCGCACCGGCAAAAAGGTGACCAGATCGGCGTAAACCTGGGTGATTTTGAGGCCGGTGACGAACTGAGCCAGGTCGCACCAGTGCGATCCGATGTCTCCCACGGTCCGCGCCGGGCCACCCAGGGCGGGGTCAACGCGCCAGTTGTAATCGGTGTCGAATAACAGCCAGTCCTGGAGGTAGGTCCCGTGGACGAGCCGCACCTCGCCGACATCGCCGCGCACAACTCGCGCCTTCATCTCCCGCGTCAGGGGATACATCCGGTTGTTGAAGCATACCGCGTGGACGACACCCGCCTCTTTCGCTGCCCGGAGCAGCTTCTCTGCCTGGGGCGCGTCCAACGCCAGCGGCTTTTCGGAGACGATGGTCTTGCCGGCGTCGATGGCGGCCACGTTGATCTCGTAGTGCAAAAAGTTAGGAGTGCAGTTGTGGACGACCTGCACGTCGGGATCGGCGACCAGGTCGCGCCAGTCGCCGTAGGCACGGGGGACGCTCAGCTCGGCGGCCCGGGCCTCGGCTGTCCCCGGCCGGGAACCGGCGACGGCGATCACCTCCACGTCCCCCAATCGGCGCAACGCCTCCACGTGCGCCGGCCCGATGAAACCCAGCCCGATCACGCCAGCCTTAATGGACGCCATAGTCTGTCTCCTTTGATACGCGGGGGCGCAGAACGTTGCGCCCTGGGTGAGAGCCTGCCCAAAAAATCCTCCCGCAGGTTTCACACCCTGCGGGAGGGTGATGCCTTACCCCCAGCTTCCAGATAGCTCCCTGCTTACCCCTTCAACGACCCGGCCAGCAAGCCTCGCATGAAGAAGCGTCCCAGGAAGATATACACCGCCAGGGTGGGCAACGCCGCCAGCAGCGAGCCGGCCATCTGCACGTTCCACTCAACGATGTAGCTGCCGGCCAGGTTGTTCAGTCCCACGGTGATGGGTTGCACGTCGGGGCTGCTGGTGACGGTGACGGCGAAGAGGAAGTCGTTCCAGACGGAGGTGAATTGCCAGATCATCACCACCACAAAGCCGGGCATCGACAGGGGAAAAAGAATGTGCCGATAGACGCCGAAGATGTTTGCCCCGTCAATGCGGGCGGCCTCCATCAGTTCGGTTGGGATGGCGGCGTAGTAGTTGCGGAAGATGAGGGTGGTGATGGGAATCCCATAAACGACGTGGACGAAGATCAGTCCCGGGATGGTGCCGTAGAGACTGCCGCCGAACCAGGGTATTTTACTCAACACCTGGACCAGAGGGATGAGGATGCTCTGGTAGGGGATGAACATGCCGAACAGCAAAATCGGAAAGAGTGCGTCGGAGCCCCGGAACTTCCACTTGGCCAGTATGTAACCGTTGATGGAGCCCAGCATAGCCGAGAGGATGGTGGCCGGGACGGTGAGATATACGCTGTTGAGAAAATTAACGCCCAACCCTCGAAAGCCTTCTTGCTTGCTGCCGAACCATGCTTTGTAGAAGCTGTCGAAATGCAGTCCCGCAGGCAGGTCCCACATCCGATACAGACTCGCTTCGGCGAAGCTTTTCATGCCGGTGAGGAGCAACAGATACACCGGTATCAGGTAGAACACGGCAAAGGCGATCAGGATCAGGTAGACGAGGGCGCGTCGCCAGGGACGGGTGTAGGTTGCGCCGCTCTGCGCCTGGGTAGATTGAGTCGTCATAGCTCAGCCTCCGACCGGGTGCTCCACACCAGATAGGGAATGATCAGGACCGCCACCATAACCAGCAGGACGACGGCAATCGAAGCGCCACGGGCGAAGTGGTTGCCTCGGAAGGTAGTGTCCCACATAAAGAAGGCGGGCACATCTGTCGAAAAGCCAATGCCTGGCCCGGTCATCGCCACCACCAGGTCGTAGATCTTCAGGGAGATGTGTCCCAGGATGATGATGGCGCTGAGGGTGATGGGCCGCAGCAGCGGGATGATGATGTGCCACAAAATCTGCAACTCCGATGCCCCATCCACCCGGGCCGCCTCGCGCAATTCGTCGGGGATGCCGCGCAGCCCGGCCAGGTACAGGGCCATGGTGTAGCCCGACATCTGCCAGGTGGCAGCCAGCACTAGCGACACCACCCCGGCCGACACGCCGACGGCCGGGGTGGTCAGCACCCCCAGCCCCACCTGTTGCAACGCCTGGCCCACCAGCGTGTCGGGCGGGATGTGCCAGACCACCGGATCGGTGAACCATCCCCATTTGAGAAAGCCCAGGCCCATCTTCTCGAAGAGCAGGTTGACCCCGGTGGCCCCCAATTCGGGGTTGCCCGGATTCAAGAGCCAGCGCCAAACCACCCCGGTGACGATAAACGAGATGGCCATCGGGAACAGATAGATGCTGCGAAAAAAGCCTTCGCCCCGGATGCGCTGATCGAGCAAAAAAGCGAGCAAAAAGCCAATCGCCAGACACGCAATCAGGAATAAGATGGTGAAGCCTACCGTGTTCCGCAAGTCAATCTGAAACCGCTGGTTGGCGAATAATTTTTGATAATTGCTGAAACCTACCAGGGTGAAATCGGGCAGAAGGCGATCCCACCGGGTCAGCGAAGCAAAGGCGGTGAAGGCGATGAAGCCATACACAAAAATGGCAATCGCCAGCACCGAGGGCGAAATCAGCAGGATGGCGACCACCCGCTCCCATGTAATCCGTCGCATACGCTTCCTCTCCCAGTGTATACCCTCCCGGAGACTCGTAACTTCTAGGAGGGTGATTTCTACAGGGGTGCTAAGCGGTGATAGCGAGGCAGCCTGGCTCCGCCGGGCTGCCTCGCCTGGGTGATGCGTTACTGGCAGACGCCAGCGTCTACACACGCTTGCTGCAAGGCAGTCTGAGTGCCGGCCACGTCGCCGCTGGTGACGAAGAGGGTGATGATGTCTTTGTAGTCTGTCAGCCACGACTCGACGGCCGCTGCGCCATGGACCACGCTGGGCACGATGGCGTCCTGGCTCCAGTCCACCATCGCCGATTGCAGGTATTCGTTGAAGAGGGCCGGATCGCAGTCGGTGCGGGCGCAGATGGAGCCTTTTTGAGGATTGAAGGCTTCCTGGCCCTCTTTGGAGCCGACGACCTTAAGCCAGTTGATCGCGTTCTCTCGGTTGGGAGCGTTATTGGGCAGGGCGAAGCTGTCGGACAGGGCGACGAAGATGCCGTCGGTGCCCGGAGGCGGCGCCCAGCCGTAGCCGCTGAAGCCCTTGGAGGTGAACCAGCCATCGGTCCAGTCGCCCATGATCATCATGCCGCCCTTGCCGCCGATCAGGTATTCGCCGGCGCCGTCCCAGGTGAGGGCCGGATGGTCGTCGTTGGCGTAGCTCAGCATCATCTTGAAGTTTTCGAGAGCTTCCGTCACCTTCGGATCCGTCCAGGAGGTCTCGCCGGTCCACAGGCCCTTGTAGGCCTCGGCCCCCAGCGTGCCGGCCAACACATCTTCAAAGACGTGTGCCGCTTCCCAGCCATCCTTGGTGCCCATCACGAACGGCTGGATGCCGGCCGCCTGGAGCGCCTCGGCCACCTGCTGGAACTCCTCGAAGGTGGTGGGCGGGGTCAGCCCGTTGGCCTCGAAGACCGCTTTGTTGTACCACAAAACGTTGGAGCGGTGGATGTTGACCGGGACGCCCCAGTAGTGATCTTTGTACTTGAGCAGAGAGAGCAGGTCGGGCGGGAAGACTTCCTCCAACCCTTCGGAGGCGTAAATGTCGTCCACCGGCTCCAGGTATTGCTCCGGGCTGTAGGTTTCCACTTCCAGGCCGGCGTGAAGCTGGAAGGTGTCGGGCGGGTCGCCGCCGAGGAGACGGGTGGCCAGTACGGCCTTAAAGTTGGTGCCCGCACCGCCGGCCACGGTGGCGTTCACGATCTCCACGTCCGGGTACAGTTCGTTGTAGATGCGGAACAGGCCGGCCAAACCTTCGGCCTCGCCACCGGCCGTCCACCAGCTACCCACTACCAACTGTCCGCCGGCGCCCTTGGCATAGAGCATCTCCGGCTTGTTGGGGTCGTAGGTGGCCAGGAAGGCATCGGCCTCTTCGGCGGTCGGGATGCAGATTGTCCAGCCAACCTCGATCAGGTCGGCGTTGACAATTTTGTTGGGGAACTTGGCCGGGTCGGCTTGCGCTGCCTGGTTGTGCAGGGCCATAATGGCCGGCCAGGCGAAGACGTTGCCGAAGTACTTGTCGGCGTACTTGGAGAGCCAGTCATCCTTCTGGACGACGACCTCTTCCTGGCAGGTCACGGGACCCTGGGCACTTACCGCCACGGGGATAAGTGTCAAAAGCAGGACGGCGATTATCGTGAGGTTAAACAGCTTCTTCATCAGAGACTCCTCCTTTTTGTGAAGAAAGTTGCTTCGGGTTTAAACCGGGTAAATAGGTCGTTCATCCCTTGTTCTGCGATACCATCCCTCCTTTCTTCCGTGAGCCTTCTTGGAAAGCTGGCAAAATTGCGTTCGCTCATATTGGAATACAGTGCTGGGTAGGGGCGAGGCATTCCCGACATTGTGTCCCGGAAGACCAATCCCTGTGATTGACCGCAGCCATTTGCCCGACGGTGGCTCCTCTGGAATGCCTCGCCCTTACTTTGACCGGGCGCAACGGAAGCCCAACTCGTCAATGGCGGTTTTGTTGGGATCGGCACAGTTGCGGTTGAAGGTGGTGACTTGTGGTTCGTCGTCAAACCAGCCGCCACCTCGTGTCACCCGGCATTGCTCGCCGTAGTAGGGATCGTCTGTGGTGTTGCCCGGGTAGGCCTGATACCAGTCGGCCGTCCACTCCCAAACGTTGCCCGCCATGTCCTCAACCCCATAGGGGCTGGCACCCGCTCCAAAGCTTCCAACAGCGGCCGTGTCGCGCAGGCCGGTGGCTTTAACGTTTGCTTTGCTGGGGTCCCACTCGTTGCCCCAGGGGAATCTGAAGCCTTCGGTCCCACGGGCCGCTTTTTCCCACTCGGCTTCGGTGGGCAGACGTTTGCCCAGCCACTCGCAATAGGCCACCGCATCGTTCCACGTGACTCTGACGACCGGATGATTCTCTCTACCCTCGGTGAATTCGCTGCGCCAGTCCTTCTTCCCCGTTTTCTCCGCGTCGGTCACGTAACCGGTCACTTCGACGAAGGTGGCAAAGTCGGCGTTGGTCACTTCGAACTTGTCGATCTCAAAAGCGGGGAGGTCCACTTCGTGGGCTGGGGCATCTTCGGGGTCATCGGTATCGCTGCCCATAACGAAGGGGCCGGCCGGGATTTCGACCATAATATCGGTGACAGGCAGCGGTGTCGGGGCTTCTGTTGCCTCGGCCGTCGTCGTTGTTTCTTCTGCGACGGTGGGAGCCGGCGTTGGGGTGGGCCGGGGAGTCGGCGTCGGTGGAGGGGGCACCGGCGTATTGGTAGGCTTCACCTGCGCCTGGGTGGATTCGGGCAAGGGGGTTTTAAATTCCACTGTTACCTGGGGCGTTTCGCCCCCTGTTGACTCCTCGGTTGGGCCACACGCCACCAGAAGCAATCCCAAAGAGACAAGAACGATTAGATATTTCTTCATCGGCAATCTTCTCCTCTTCTCACAGGTAGCAGAGAGTAAAGCTGCTATCTACTGTCTACCAGAGTCGTTCCTGAATAAAGTGACCGGCACTTTCGTCGCCATTTCTAGCATCATTATGGTAAAAAAGAGCCTTTCTAGCAGATGTTCAAGTGTCGGTCACCTGGTTGTTGCTTAAAGGGGAACAACTCTACTGTCTGTTGTTCAACGCGTAGTTGGGAGCGGTCAGGATCTTGTGGATGATAGAGCCCACCGCGCCCAGGGCGCAGGCGTCTTTGCCGTGAATGGACGTGACGATGCGGGTTGATTTGGCGGGCATCGCCAGAGCTCTCTCTGCCATCACCTGCTTGGCAATCGAGAGCAAAAAAGGATGAGCCTGCGACAAGGCTCCGCCTAAAACGATGAGTTCGGGGTTGAAGGTGTTGACCAGGTTGGCGATGCCGACGCCCAAATAGTAGCCGGCCTGACGTAACACCTCCAACGCCGTTTCATCCCCCTCTTCGGCGGCCTTCATGACGACCGGCAGGGTGATTCTTTCGGCCTGGCCGTGGGCCAGCTCCACCATGCGACTGCGCGGGTGCGTCTCGACCGCCGCCCGGGCCTGGTTGATCACCGCTCGATTGCTGACGACGGTCTCCCAGCAACCGTAGTTGCCGCACTTGCAGGGTAAGCCGTCGTCTTGCAGGGTCATATGTCCCACTTCCCCGGCGTACCCTCCGATACCACGATAAGGTCTACCCTCGAGGAAGATGCCGGCCCCCAAACCAACTCCCATCGAGATGTAGATAAAAGTTTCAGCGCCGCGCGCTGCGCCAAAATAATATTCGCCCAGGGCAGAGAGATTGGCGTCGTTGTCTACGAGGATTGGAACCGAAAGTGACGCAGACAGCAGGTCGCGCAGCGGAATGTCGTGCCATTCCAGGTTGGGCGCAAAGGAGACGAGGCCCGAGTCGATATCCACCAGGCCCGGCACGCCCACACCAACGCCCAGCAAAGACAGGCCCAGCCGGTCGGCCATGTGGGCAGCGTCGCGGATGATCCCTTTGGCGCGTTCGATGATCGTCTGGTAGCTTGGATGCGCTTCAGTAGACTCATAGTGACGCCATTCGATGTTGGCCCGGAAGTTTGTCAGGATGGCGAAGATAAAGTCCACGCCGATTTCGACGCCGATCATACACCCGGCGTTGGGGTTCGGCTCGATCAACATGGCCGGACGACCACCATGAGATGAGCACAGGCCAGCCTCTCGAACGAACCCTTTGCTTAACAACTCGTGGACTAGACTGGAAACGGTGGTTTTGTTCAGGCCGGTCATGCTGGCCAACTGAGCGCGGGAAAGAGGGGCATTGGTCCACAGTTGGTTGAACACAATGGACAGATTAATCTCTCTGACGAGGGCCTGATCACCTGTCCGGTAGCGTGGCTTCAAATTGCCTCCTCCGTTGCAGGCTTAGTTTGTTGACACAACCAACTAATGAACACTCTAATTATATCAAGAATGGGCAGCGGCGTCAAGCTCAAACCGCTCGATCTCGGCACTTTTTTTGAACGAGGAAGACGTTTTGATTTTTGTCAGAAAATCCGGTATAATGGTTTTGCACCTGAAGCTGGATTGGGAGGAGATGCAAGAGGTCCATGACAAACTATCAATCACCCATCAGTAACGACTCGGCCGATAGTGAACCCGCGATGACTATGGCTGAGTTGCTCGAGCAATCATACGACGTAAAGCAAGTACGGCGCGGCGACATCTTGATGGGGACAATCGTGAGTATCACCCCCAACGAGATCCTCGTTGACATCGGATCCAAGTCCGAGGGGATTGTCACCAGCCGCGACCTGGAGAGACTCGCTCCGGAGGATTTGGCAGCGCTTCACGTAGGAGACGAGGTCCCTGTTTACGTCGTAAGGCCCGAAGACGAAGAGGGAGATATTTTGCTCTCCCTCACGCGGGCTCAGGCCGAGAAAGACTGGCTGACTGCTCAGAAGCTGTACGAGTCTGGCGAGATTTACGAAGGCGTCGTCGTGGATCACAACAAGGGGGGACTCATCGTCCACTTCGGCCAGGTGCGGGGGTTCGTGCCTGGGTCGCAGTTGGTCAGCAGCCGAGGGCCAGGCGGCACAAGCAAGGACGACCGGTGGATTCACATGGTCGGCCGAAAGTTGCGCCTCAAGGTCATCGAAATTGACCGCCGGCGAAATCGGCTCATCCTCTCTGAACGGGCCGCCATGCAAGAGTGGCGCAAGGAACAAAAAGAGAAGCTGCTGAATAGCTTGAAGGAAGGAGACGTGATCAAAGGGCACGTCACCAGCCTGGCAGACTTTGGCGCTTTTGTGGACCTGGGAGGAGCCGATGGACTGATTCACCTCTCAGAACTCTCCTGGTCGCGCGTGTCGCATCCCCGAGACGTGTTGCAGATAGGAGACGAGGTTGAAGTTTACGTGCTTAACATCGACACCGAACAGCAACGCATCGGCCTGAGCCTTAAGCGCCTCCAACCAGAACCCTGGTCGCAAGTGCTCGATAAATACGAGATCGGCCAGGTGGTCGAGGCAACCATCACCAAGCTGGCAAACTTTGGCGCTTTTGCTCAAATCGGCGACATCGAGGGCCTCATTCACCTGTCGGAATTGTCCGACGGCAACATCACTCATCCCCGCGAAGTTGTGAAAGAGGGCGATCGCGTATCCGTCAAGATCATCCGCATCGATCCCGAACGCCGTCGCATCGGCTTGAGCCTCAAACAGGCAGAGGGCGTGGCCGAGTGGCAAGAATATCAACTTGCCGACGACGCTGAAGATGCCGACGAAACAACAGCAGTGGAAGAGGCAGTAGAAGCGGTAGAAGAAGCAGTATTAGAAAGTGAAGAAGTAAACCAATAACACAACTGAATTTTGGCGAAGGCTAGAACCTGACACTATCAAGTGTTGACATTGCGATAGAAAAGGGTAGAGTGATGGCAGACAAATTTGATCGGTTCACGAAACGCGCGCGACGAGTTCTCACGCTGGCACAGGAAGAAGCCCAGCGACTGAATCACAACTACATTGGCACCGAACACTTGTTGCTAGGTCTGGTGCGCGAAGAGAATGGGGTGGCAGTGCGCGTTTTGCGCGACCTGGGGGTAGACCCCCGGCAGATTCGCGAGCGCGTGGAGCGCACCGTGGGGCGAGGACAGCGGACTCTATATGGCAAACTCAGTCTCACCCCCCGCACCAAGCGAGTGATAGAACTGGCAGTAGATGAGGCTCGTCGGCTGGGCCACCATTACATCGGCACCGAACACCTGCTGCTGGGATTGGTGCGCGAGGGGGAAGGGGTGGCAGTTGACGTACTCAAAGGGCTGGGCGTGAGCCTTGACAAAGTCCGCTCCCAAACCGCCCGGGTAATGATGGAAACCTCGTCGCAGCCGTTGGGGGCGCACGGCGAACGCCAGAAGCAGACCCC
This sequence comes from Chloroflexota bacterium, assembly GCA_024276515.1. Classification (GTDB taxonomy): domain Bacteria; phylum Chloroflexota; class Anaerolineae; order 4572-78; family NAK82; genus JAJRXB01. Next base: position 23,061 of record JAJRXB010000092.1, on the reverse strand, counting down.
CCTGGTAGACCAACTCGGCACCGACCTCACCCTGCAAGCGGCCGAAGGCAAGCTCGACCCGGTGATCGGTCGGCAAACAGAGATCGAACGAGTCATCCAAATCCTCTCCCGTCGCACCAAGAACAACCCGGCCCTCATAGGCGAGCCGGGCGTGGGCAAAACGGCCATCGTCGAAGGGCTGGCCCAGCGCATCGTGAGCGGCGAGACGCCCGAGACCCTGCTGGGGAAGCGCGTGGTGATGCTCGACGTCGGCTCGCTGGTCGCCGGCACGATGTATCGTGGTCAGTTTGAAGAACGTCTCAAGCGCGTCATCGAAGAGATCAAAGAGTCAGAGTCCATCCTGTTCATCGACGAGCTGCACATGCTGGTTGGAGCCGGTTCAGCCGGCAGTTCGGTGGACGCCGCCAACATTCTGAAACCCTCGTTGGCCCGGGGTGAACTTCAGTGCATTGGAGCCACCACCCTTGACGAGTATCGCAAGAACATCGAAGGAGATGCCGCCCTGGAACGTCGCTTCCAGCCGGTGCTGGTGGAAGAGCCGACTATCGAGGAGACCATCGAAATTCTCAAGGGGATACGCAGCCGTTACGAAGCGCATCACAACCTGGAAATCACCGACGAGGCATTGGTGGCAGCGGCTCACCTGGCGGCGCGTTACGTGCCCGACCGCTACATGCCCGACAAGGCCATCGACCTGATCGACGAAGCCGCCTCACGGGTGCGACTTTACAAAATCCCCTTTGCCAACGACATCGGTGAGAAATTTGCCGAGATACGGACGTTGCGCCGGCAAAAGGAAGAGGCTGTCAGCGCCCAACGATTTGAGGACGCAGCCGAACTGCGCGACCGGGAGCGCCTCTTGCAAGACCAACTCGACCGGCTGCGAATGAGCTGGAATACCATCGACTCGGAGACTCCCAAGGTAAGGGAAGAAGACATCGCCGAAGTAGTCTCTATGTGGACCGGCGTGCCCGTTCAGCGTATGGCGACCGAAGAAAAAGAACGCCTGCTGCAAATGGAAGACGCCCTGCACAAACGGGTGGTCGGCCAACACGAAGCCATCGAAGCCATCTCAAAGGCTGTGCGCCGCGCGCGGGCCGGGCTCAAGGACCCCCGGCGTCCCATCGGCACGTTCGTCTTCCTGGGACCCACCGGCGTTGGCAAAACAGAGCTGGCCAAAGCGCTGGCCGAATTTATGTTTGGCAGCGAAGAAGCACTCATCAAACTGGATATGAGCGAGTTTATGGAGCGGCATAACGTGGCCCGACTGGTCGGCTCACCTCCCGGCTACGTTGGCTACGAAGAGGGAGGTCAACTCACCGAGGCAGTGCGCCGCCGACCCTATTGTGTCATCCTCTTCGACGAGATCGAAAAAGCGCACCCCGAAGCCTTCAATATGCTCCTCCAGATCATGGAAGACGGCCACCTGTCCGACGCCAAAGGCAAGCGAGTCGACTTTCGCAATGCCATCTTGATCCTCACCTCAAACGTGGGCGCCGATCTCATCAACCGCGAGACGTCGCTGGGCTTCAACCTGGCACAGGATGAAGCCAGGAACGAGGCCGAACGTTACGAAAAAATGAAAGAGAAAGTGATGGAAGAGCTAAAACGCACCTTCCGTCCCGAATTTCTCAACCGCCTGGATGGGACGATGGTCTTCCACGCTCTCAACCGCGAAGAGATAAAACAAATCGTAGACCTGGAACTCGACAAGGTTCGTGAGCGGTTGGCAGAGCAGCAACTCACCCTGGAGGTGACCGAGGAGGCCAAAGAATACCTGGCCGACGAGGGATACGATCCGAACTTCGGCGCTCGTCCCTTGCGCCGTGTCGTTCAAAACAAGGTAGAAGATGCGCTGAGCGAAGGCATTTTGGCCGGAGAATTTCAGACGGGCGACACCGTGCAGGTAGACTATCGGGATGGCAAAATCACCCTGAAGGTCGTCGCCCGCGCCGAGCCAGAAGCCGAACTGGCCGAGCCAGAGACGGTGTTGTGACACCTGCAAACTGAAATTTCCAACGAACCGATACCTGAACACAACGCTCTGCCATTGCAGCAGGGCGTTGTGCTTTGTCGGGCTATTGAATTTCCCCTTGACACTCGCGTTTATCTGAAGTAGAATAAAATCGAACATTTGTGCGACCACTGTCCAGGAGAGGAAGCATTGGCCAAAACAAAAACCCGTTACGTCTGTCAACAGTGTGGCAGTGCTCAGACCAAGTGGATGGGCCGCTGTCCCGACTGTGGCGAGTGGAATACGCTGGTCGAGATGGTCGTCGAGCGCAAGGCGGCACGCGCCGGCGGGCGACCGCTGCTGGCGGCGTCGCAGAGCCCGCCCCGGCTGCTGCGCGACGTAACCTCCGACGGCTTTGAGCGCATCCCGATGGCGATGGGCGAGTTGGACCGGGTGCTGGGCGGGGGGCTGGTTCCCGGCTCACTGGTGCTCATCGGCGGCGACCCGGGCATCGGCAAGAGCACGCTGCTGCTCCAGGCGTCGGCGGCGCTGGCAACGGCCGATACGCCCGTGCTCTACGTGTCGGGCGAGGAGAGCGCGCAGCAGATTAAACTCCGGGCGGAACGCATCGGGCTGGCGGGTGAGGGCCTTTACGTGTTGACCGAGACGAACGTGGAGATCATCGTCGGCCACATCGAGCAACTCCATCCCCGGCTGGTGGTGATCGACTCCATTCAGACCGTCTACCTGGACGAGCTGGGTTCCGCTGCCGGCTCGGTCAGCCAGGTGCGCGAAAGTGCCGCGCGGCTGATGCAGGTGGCCAAGGGCCACGACGTCTCGATCTTCCTCATCGGGCACGTCACCAAAACCGGCGCCATCGCCGGCCCCCGGGTGCTGGAGCACATCGTGGATACCGTGCTCTACCTGGAAGGCGACCGCTTTCACGCCTACCGCCTTTTGCGCTGCGTGAAGAATCGCTTCGGCGCTTCCAGTGAAGTGGGCGTCTTCGAGATGCGGGACGTGGGGATGGTCGAAGTGACCAATCCCAGCGAGGTCTTCCTGGCCGAACGGTTGCTCAACGCCGCCGGTTCGGCGATTGCCGTGACGCTGGAAGGGACCCGTCCCCTGCTGGTAGAGATCCAGGCTCTGAGCAGCACCACCAGCTTTGGCAATCCGCGCCGCACGGCCAACGGCATCGACTTCAACCGGCTGTTGCTGTTGGTGGCGGTCCTCAGCAAGCGGGTGGGAGTGCGTTTGAGTGACCAGGACGTGTTTGTGAACGTGGTGGGCGGTTTGCGGGTGGGAGAGCCGGCCGCCGACCTGGCGGTGGCCTGCGCCATCGCGTCCAGCTTCCGCGACGTGCCCGTGGCCGGCGACCTGGCCATCGTGGGCGAGGTAGGTCTGTCGGGCGAACTGCGAACCGTCAGCCAGTTGGAGACCCGGTTGAAGGAGGCGGCCAAGCTGGGGTTCAACCGCTGCCTGGTCCCCAGGTCTCGTCATCTGAACAAACTGAAACTGCCAGAGATCGAGGTCCTGAGCGCCCGTTCGCTGTCTCAGGCATTGGAGATTGCGCTGGTCGCCTCTACCGCCCCCCCGGTGTCCCCCTGATCCCAGGCCCTCCAAATGGCCGAACCCGTACCATAGGTGTATTGCCATCTCCCCTCACGGATGGTATACTCGTTTTCGAGCCCGGCCCATCCGCTTACGATGGGTATGACGGGGGATGGGGATGGAGACGTGCACCAATCTCCCGTGGGCTCGTGGCTTGCCGCTGCGCCTCCGCGCCAGGCAGCAAGCATCTCTCGCTCTCGCTGCGCCACGAGGGGGAAAATGACGACTACCCATCCAACCGGCCGGCCGACCGGCCAGTGGCTCATCCTGGCCGTGTTGCTGCTGGTCATCATCGCCGGCGAATCTTTTGCCCTTTACACCGTTTTTACCAGCAAGTTCCCCAGCGGCAACGACTTTTTCGTGCGCTGGCTGGGGGGGCGCGAGTATCTGCTGCACGGCACCAACCCCTTCGACCGTTCCATAGCAGAGAAAGCGCAAATCACCATGTTCGGTCATCTGGCCGGCCCGGAAGACAGGGACCAGGCGTATTTTGCCTACCCGCTGTACACGCTCTATTTTTTCTGGCCCCTCAGCCTGATTCCCTATGCCTGGGCCCAGGCTATCTGGATGACGCTGCTGCAATTTATCTTGCTGGGCGTCACCGCCCTGTCCATCCGGCTGGCCGGTTGGCGTCCTCCCAACTGGCTCTTTTGGCTCACCCTTTTTTGGGGGATTTTCTTTTACAACGGCGCACGGGCCATCATCCTGGGACAATTCTCGATTCTGGTGGGGCTGTTTTTGCTGCTGGCTCTGTGGGCTATCGAACGCCGCCGCGATGGGTGGGCCGGCGTGCTCCTGGCGTTGACGACCATCAAGCCGCAGATGGTGTTTTTGGTCCTGGCTTTTCTGCTGCTGTGGGCGTTGGTCAGGCGGCGCTGGCGGCTGATTGGGGGCTTTGGAGTCAGCATGCTGGCTCTGGTGGGCAGCAGCGTGTTGCTGGTTCCCACCTGGCCCCTCGATTTTGTGCGCAACGTCGTTGCCTACAGTGGTTACGTGGCCCACGGCACACCACTTGAGAATCTGCTGCATTATCTGCTCCCCGCCTCAGCAGCCGCCCCGCTGACCGTGGTATTGTCCGTTCTTTTCTTCCTGGCGCTGCTGCCCGGATGGTGGCTGGCCCTGCGCGGCCGGCCGGGAGGCTACACCTGGGCTGTGCTCAGCACCCTCGTTGTGAGCAGTCTCATCACCTTCCGTTCGGCCACCACCAACCAGGTGATTCTCTATTTGCCCCTCTTCTTCTTTTTCCGGCGACTGGCGAACCGCCGGGCGCGTCCTGTCGCCGCCCTGCTGATCGAAGTGGGATTGGCCGTTTTTATGTGGGGTGTCTTCCTTGCCACGCTGGAGGGGAATTATGAGCACGTGATGATGCATGGCCTGCTGCCGGCGCTGATGCTGCTGCTCTACGCTGCCGATGGGCGCGGCTTGTGGCGCACTGCTCGAGAATCGTCAATCGTCGAAATGGAGCACCGACGATGAGTGGTCAACGCGCAAAATGGTTGTTCATCGGCCTGTTTATATTGTGGACTTTCTTTGTGTTGACCAGTTTCTTTGCCGTGCAAAAGCCCTTTTCGGCGACCAACGTCCTGGCGGTCGGAGATGCGCTGCTCAACCTGCTGGTGGCCGGCTGGCTGGCGCTGGTGGCCCTGACACTGGGGAGATGGCTCCTGAAGCGGCTTTTGCCGGCCGGGCTATCTTTTGCCGAAACTTTCGTCTTGGGCGCAGGGTTGGGCCTGGGGGCGTTGGGATTGCTCAACCTGGGCCTGGGACTGGTGGGTCTCTTTCGACCTGCCGTTGCCTATGGCGTCACCCTGGCCTTGAGCGCGGCGTTCGCCCCGCAAGCGGTGCGCCTCTTCCGCCGATGTCGCCGTTGGCGACCCACCAATCCCCCCAATTTCCTCGCCGCCCTTTACCTGTCACTCGTCGCCCTGTGGGCCGCTCTGGTGGCCCTGCTGCCCCCTACCGATTGGGACGGTCTCTTTTACCACCTGACCGGCCCCAAACTCTATCTGCAAGCCGGGCGCATCGTCGGCGGCGTGGACATCCCCCACTTAAACTTTCCCTCGTTGATGGAAATGCTCTACGCCTGGGCCATGCTCCTGCGGGGCGAGGTCGCCGCCAAGTTGCTGCACACCTTCTTCGGGCTGCTGCTGGGGGGATTGGTTTACCTCACCGCCCGGCGTTTCCTGAGCAAAAAAGCGGCCTGGCCGGCGGTGCTCATCCTGGCCAGCATGCCGATGGCCGGCACCCTGGCCGGCTGGGCCTACAATGATCTGGCTCTGGCCTTTTATCAACTCGCCAGCCTGTATGCCTTCGTCAAGTACCAAATAGCAAATCAGCAAACACCTGCCCCACCGCAGTACCCCGCACGGGGCACGCAGGTGCGGGTCGGCAAATCAGCAAATCTCCAATCTCCGATCTCCAACTTGCGCTGGCTCGCCCTCGGTGGAATTTTCGCCGGGCTGGCGATGGGGTTAAAATACACCAGCTTCGTCACACCGGTGGTGATCGGCGGCCTTATCCTGTGGCACACCTGCCGCGCTTCACGCCTGACGTTTGACGTTTCACGTCTGAGAGCGCGTTTTGAAAGTCGCAATCTACGCATTGGTAGTGACGACTTCAGTCGTTTTAGGCTTCGTAATGCAAGTAATCAACGACTGAAGTCGTTACTACGAGCACTTTTGAAACACGCTCTGAGGCTTCGCGTTTCACGCTTCGCTGGATTCGCTGTCTTTTCCCTGTGTGCCCTGCTGGTGGCATCGCCGTGGTATGCCAAAAATTGGGCCTTCACCGGCAACCCGGTTTACCCTTTCCTGTCCGGCCTGTTCGATGGGCGGTATTGGGACAGTTTCCGCGCGAGCTGGTACGCGGCCGCCGGCACCGGCGTCGGCTGGCGGCCCGACGTGCTGCTGGCTCTGCCCTGGCTGCTGACTCTGGGTGTGCACGACGCGAACTACTGGGACGGCCGCACCGGGCCGTTGTTTCTCCTCTTTTTGCCGTTGATATTGCTGTACGGCCTCTTCCGCTATCGCCGCGACGCCCCCGACCGCCCAATCGCTCTCGACCCGCTGCTGGTTTACGCCCTGGCCCAGTTCGCTTTCTGGACGGTGGGAGTGGTCTGGTCGCGTTCGCTGTGGCAATCGCGTTTGTTGTTGCCCGGACTGGTGGCCCTGGCCCCTGTCGTCGGCTGGCTGTGGACCGAGTTGCCTCGTTTTGACCGGCCACGTTTTTCGCTGAGCCGCTTTGTCAACCTGGTCGTTGGTTTGACCCTGGCCCTGACCCTGGTCGACACCGGGTTGCTCACCTTCAGAACCAAACCGCTCCCCTATTTGATCGGCGCTGAGACGCGGGATGAATATCTCACCCGACGGCTGGGAGCGCATTACGCGGTGATGCAACGAATCAACGAGACTTTGCCATCCGATGCGGTGATCGTCTTCTTGTGGGAACCGCGCAGCTACTACTGTCGGCGCGATTGCCGGCCCGACAGCATCCTGGACGAGTTCCCCCACCTGGTTCACCAGTACGGCAATGCCGGCGCCATCGCCCGGGCCTGGCGACGGGCGGGGGTGACGCACGTGCTCATCCACCGCGCCGGCCTGAACTTCGTGCTGAACGAGTCGCCGGAGACGGTGGACACGGCGGTGCTGGACAAATTGGAGACCGACCATCTGCGCCTTCTGTTTGACGTGGCAGGGGCGTATCAGGTGTACGCGCTGGAGCAATGGCAATGAAGGAGTCGGCTGGTCTCTGGCAGCGCTATAGCACGTGGCTGTTGTTGCTCATCGTCTTGCTGGGCACGGCGTTGCGTTTCTTCCACCTGGGGACACAAAGCCTGTGGTACGACGAGGCGTTCAGTCTGGCTATCGCCGACCGTTTGACACTGAAAGAGATACTGACCAACCAGGGTCACTCCACCCACCCACCGCTTTACTATTTGTTGTTGCACGCCTGGATCAGGGTGGTTGGCGTCAACGACTTTACCACACGGGTGCCCTCGCTGCTGGCAGGCGTGCTGACCATACCCCTCATCTATTTGAACGGACGCAAACTCTTCGGTCCCCGCACCGGACTGTGGAGCGCTCTCTTCGTCGCTGTGTTTCCCTTCCACGTTTACTATGCACAGGAAGCACGAATGTATACCCTGTTGGCGTTGCTCACCACTCTCAGTTTGTGGTTCTTTCTTCGGGCCATTGAGCGCAATCGCCGGACAGCCTGGGGAAGTTATTGGCTGTGCCTGGTGCTGGGCATCTATACCCATTACTTTATCGCTTTCGTGATATTGGTCTACCATCTTTATCTGGTGCTGCACTGGCGAAGGTATCGCCATCTGTGGCGACCTGTCCTCATCACCGACGTTCTGTTGCTGATTGCTTTTCTGCCGCAGGCGGCCATCTTCGTCCGCGAGAGCCAGGTGGTGTTGAGTTCGTCGTATTGGTTGGGCAAGCCCAGCCCGCTGGCACTTTTCACCACGATTTATTTCTTCGTCGTAAGCTACACAGTCCCCCGTCGGTTGACCGGCATTGGCCTGTTTGTGCTGTTGAGCTGGCTGGCGATTGGGCTGTACGAAATCTCTCTCCAGGCCAGGCGCGACCATACTCTGCGCAGACACCTCGCCCTGCTGAACCTGGGAGTATTTTTGCCGTTGTTCAGCGCGCTGGCAATCTCGCAAATCAAGCCCATTTTCCTGGAGCGCACTTTGATTGTTTGCACTCCCTTTCTGGTGTTGCTGTTGGCACGGACGCTGTCCGTCAGCCACCTGCGCTCACCGGTGCCCTATCTCGCCGGAGCGTTGGGGGTATTCGTGGTCATCTCGCTGTTCCACCTCTATTTCGACCCGACCATGCACAAGCCCCCCATCCGCCAGGCAGCGGAGCAAATCAACGCCGAATTTGCAGAAGGCGACGTGGTGTTGCACACCGGTGTCGGTTCGTTTCTGCCATTTCTTTTCTACCAACCGCCCGCCGAGCACTATCTGCTCTGGGGAGACCCCGACCCTCGCCTGGGGGCCGCCACGTATGAGTTGTTCGGCGGCAAGATCGCTACCCGCGAGACCATCGCGGGACACCGCCGTCTGTGGCTGGTGGTGATGTTGGATCACAGCGTAAAATACCAGCAGGACCAGGTGCGGTGGTTCGACGACCACTTCCCGCTGATCGAAGATTCAAACGTGGGCGGGATTTTGATCCGACTGTACGATTTAAGCAAAAGCGGGTGACAGTCACTTGAAATGGCGCACGAAGCGTGGACAGTTTCAACCGGGATGGCTTCTGGTGGGCCTCGTGGCTGCGGTCGGCATCCTCTGGATTGTGTCTCTGAATCCGCTGGTCGGCGACGGTTACGACGACGCCCGTTACGTCGCCCTGTCGCAGGCCATCGCCGAGGGGAAGGGGTTTTGCAGGCCGGCTACTCCCGGCTGCGAGCCAGAGATCAAGTTCCCGGTCGGGTATCCCTTGCTTCTGACGCCGGTGTGGCTGATTTGGCCCGACTTCCCTCAAAATGTGTGGGGATTCAAACTGGTCTCGGTGTTCGGAGGGTTGTCGGCTATCGGTCTGAGCTACGTTCTTTTGAGCAAGTATGGGTATCTTCCCAACTGGGAAGCGATTCTGGTGGCAGCTCTCACCGCCTTTGCGCCGCACCTGTTCGTCTTTGCCACCACAGCTTTTTCCGAGACGGCCTACGCCGCCTTTTCTATTCTCTCTTTGATCGCTTTGGAACGGTACAGCCGAAGCACAGACGACGATTGGAAAGCCCGGCTGCTGGCCGTGTCGAGTTCGGTTTTTGCTTTTTACATACGCAGTGTGGGCATCGCCCTGGGCGGCGCAGGCGTGATCTATTTTGCGCTTAAAAAAGAGTACCAAAAAGCCTGGCGTTTCGGAACGGCTTTCGCCATCGGGGTTTTGCCCTGGCTGTTGCGCTCGACGTGGCTCGACGTTGGGCAGGCCACCTATTTGGATCAACTGTTGCTCCAACAGGTGGAGGGGAGCGCTCAGGGGCACGTGGGAGCCGGCGGATTGTTGATCCGCGTGCTGCAAAATACGAGGGCCTACGTCCTGGCCGGGCTGCCGGGGGTCATCCTTCCTTCCCAGGTCCCTTTGGCCCACGTCAACCTGCCGGCGGAGATTCAGGTGGGCGCACCTCTGCCCGGGATAGACGTGGTGCTGGGCATTCTGATCGTGACCGCGTTCGTAAGCCATCTGCTTTTCCGGCGACGCCTGTTGGACTTTTATCTGCTCGGCTATTTGGGCATTTGCCTGTTGTGGCCCTGGGAACCATTGCGTCTGTCGGTTCCTCTGATACCGTTTTTGTTCTACTACCTTTGGGCCGCAGGGCGGACGGTCGCTCTGGCGGTCGGCAGGTTATGGCCTGGGGGGAAATCGTATGGGCGGGGGATCGTCGTCGGCCTCGTCGTACTCTGGTTGACGGTGAACGGATTTTACCAGGTCCGCTTTGCCTACCATCGCCACTCCGACCCCTTCTTTGGGCTGGGGGTGGCCGAGCAAAAACGCTGGCAGGGTTTGTATGATCTCTTTGCCTGGGTCGAATCGAACGTGCGGCCCGACGAGGTGCTGGCCAGCAAGAACGATGACCGGCTGTATCTTTACACCGGCCGACACACGACACGAGATCTTACCCTGGAAGGTATCGTGCGGGATGGTGTAGACTACGTGGTGCACATCCCATACAGGGGAGTGATAGTAGACACCGATCTGAGCTGGCATTTCATCCAGCAGATGATCGAGGCCTGCCCTGAGGCTTTTGAAGAAGTATACACCGACCCGCCGACCGGCATACGAGTGTTCGAGGTAAAGCGAGAAAGATGTGGGGGGACGTAGTGGCGACTTCAGTCGCGGCGGACGACTAAAGTCGTTACTACGGAAAAATCGCCGGAGTCTAGCAGGAGACGATGACAGTTACCCTGGATGCCTGGCAGAAGAAATCACAACACCGGTTAGCATCCCCGCTGTATCTGGCTCTGGTGTTATGCCTGGTCGCCCGGTTGGTCGGGCTGGCGCTGGGGTGGCTGCTGTGGCAACGGGGGCTCGTCCCAACCCAGCCCACGGCTTTAGACCAGATCTATCTCGACATCGAACCCCTCGTCGGCCCTGTGACCGGCTGGGCGCTGGGCGTGTGGCAACGCCTGGACACGCTATATTATCTGCAAATTGCCGCTTATGGATATAGCGAACGTTACGGAGTCGTCGTCTTCCCCCCGCTCTACCCGCTGTTGATTCGGCTGGTGGGGACGGCGCTGGGAGGGCAATACCTGCTCGCGGCCCTGCTTATCTCGTCTGTTGCCTGCGTTGGCTCGCTTGTGCTGTTGTACGAGACCACAGCGATGGCGTTCGACGCCGGCTCAGCCCGGCGGGCTGTCGTGTACCAGGTTTTCTTTCCCACAGCCTATATCCTGATCGCCGCTTACGCGGAACCGTTGATGTTATTCCTGATGCTCCTCGCTTTTCGATGGGGGCGACAGGGGCGATGGTGGCTGGCAGGTGTCGCTGCATTTCTGGCCACGCTGACCCGGCTTCAGGCGGTGGTATTGGTCTTGCCGCTGACGTACATGTATCTCAAACGCTGGGGGCTTTCCAGGCGTGCCCTGCGCCCGGAAATGCTGGCCCTGGCCGCCGCGCCTGCTGCCGTCCTGGGATACAACCTGTACCTGGTCTGGCGCGGACTTCCATCCGTTCAGACAGAATTTGCCCGGTATTGGTACTCCACAATGTCCGTGCCGGGGACGGATTTGCTGGTGGCGCTGCGCAAATTGCTGACCGACGGGCTGAGCTTTCGGCGTGCCCTGTCGCTTGGGCTGACGACGCTGTTCCTTGCCCTGACCGGCGTCGCTTTCCGGCGGCTGCCGGGCGAATACGGCCTTTATATGGCCGGCATCCTGCTCTATACCCTGAGCCGGCACGACCTGGCCGGGCGGGCCCTCCTGTCGGTGTCGAGACACGTGCTGGTCGCATTTCCTGGCTTTATGCTCCTGGGAGCCGCCGGCCGACGTCCCTGGCTGCATCGCTTGATTCTTTATCCCTCGCTGGCGCTGTATCTGTTGCTGATGGGGATTTTCTTCATGTGGGGATACGTCGAATGAGATCCACCGGGTGGCGAGATTTGTGGCTGCTGTTCTGTCTGTCGTTGATAGTCCGCCTGCTGGTGATCCTCCCCATCCGGCAGCCGGGTTACATGGACGCCGCCTACAGCTACGACATCGCCCTGAACCTGGCGCAAGGCCAGGGCTTCGTCGAGCCTTTCCTGTGGAACTACCTGGATAACCCCTCCGGCCTGCCCCATCCCAGCCACCTGTACTGGATGCCCCTGCCGACCATCCTGGCCTGGGTTGGGCTGAGCCTTTTTTGGAAATCGTACCAGGCGGCGCAGGTGCCCTTTGCCGTCCTGGCGGCGCTGCTGCCGCTGGTGAGCTATTGGGTGGCGGTCCAAACCACCGGCAGCCGTCGCCACGGCTGGCTGGTCGGGCTGTTGACGCTTTTCAGCGGGTTTTACCTGCTCTACTGGAATCACACCGACAACTTCACCCCCTTCGCCCTGGCAGGGAGCCTGAGCCTGGTCGCCGCCTGGCGGGCAGGCCGGGCGCGCGAGTCGGGGGCCGGGGGCCGGTGGGCGTTGGTCGCCGGCGCGCTGGCCGGGCTGGCTCACCTGTCGCGGGCCGATGGACCGCTGCTGCTGATAGCCATCGGGCTGGTCTGGGGCCAATCTCTGATCGCCAATCTCCGATCCCCAACGACCGGCAATTGGAGATTGGAGACCAAAGATTTGCTACTTGTGATTCTGGGATACGTGCTGGTGATGCTCCCCTGGTTCGTTCGCAACTGGACCGTGATCGGCGCACCGCTGCCGGCGGCCGGGACCCAGACCATCTGGCTGACCACCTACGACGACCTGTTCAGCTACGGGCGCGAACTGTCGCCGCAAACCTACCTGGCCTGGGGTTGGGCCAACATCCTGCGCTCCAAACTCAACGCCCTGTGGCTCAACACCCAGACGGTCGTCGCCGTCTTTTGCATGATCTTCCTGGCCCCGCTGGTCCCCATCGGCTGGTGGCGATTGCGCCGTCACGTCCTCTACCGACTGGCGGCGTGGTATGGCCTGCTCCTCTTCCTGGCGATGACCTTCGTCTTCACCTTCCCCGGCCCGCGTGGGGGGCTCTTCCACTCCGGGGGCGCGTTGCTTCCCTTCATCTTCACCGCCGCCCTGGTCGGGCTCGACGCCGTCGTCGAATGGGCGGCGACCCGTCGCCGGGGGTGGGATGCGCACGCGGCAAAGCAGGTGTTCGGCGCCGGGCTGGTGGGACTGGCGCTGCTGGTCAGCGGGTTCCTGTACTACCGGGGAGTGACGGTCGGGACGCGCTGGCGGGGAGACGATACGGCCTACGGCCGCCTGATCGAATGGCTGGATTCTCAGGGGCAGGGCGAAACGGTGGTGATGATCGGCGACCCGACGGACTACTGGTACCACGGCGGTGGACCGTCCATCGTCGTGCCCAACGAGCCGGTCGAGACGGTGCTGGCCGTCGCCGACCGCTACGGCGCGCGCTACCTGGTTTTGGACCGCAACCGCCCGGCGCCGCTGGCCCCTCTCTACGAGGGGGCGGAGACCCATCCCCGGCTGCGCCCGGCCCAAACACTGCCCGGCAACGTGCGCGTTTATCGCATCCAGCCGCCGGAGGCGAGCCAGTGATGGCGGAAGACAAAACATCCCTGAGTGCTCGTCAGCTTCTCATTTTTGCCATCATCCTCTATTTCACCTTAATCGGTGGCACTTTTTACAGCGACCTCAACTTTCCCCTGCGCGTGTTCAATCAAATCGTCGTCACTGCCCTGTTGGGGGGATGGCTGATTGGCAAACTGCGCCGGGGCGAATCATTCCCGCGCACGGCGCTCGACGGGCCGATTTTGGCCTGGCTGGTCGCCCATTTCCTCGCTGCCCTCTTTGGACTCTCCCCTCGATTCAGCCTGGAAAAGCTCTGGACGCCCGTCACCTACGCGCTGGCCTTTTACCTGCTGGTGGACCTGCGCCGCAAAGGGCAAACGGCTACGGTGGTGCGGGGGCTGTATATGAGCGCCGGAGTCGTCTGCCTGGTGGGGCTGGTCGAATTTGCGAGTTGGTATTTTGGTTTGCCGTTGTTACCCCAATTCGCCCAGGGCTGGTCGGCGATTGGCGGTCTACGGCATCCCATCCCGCCGACCCTCTATCGCCTGAACTTCACCCTCAATGGATCAACTCCTCTCTCGGCCTACCTGGCGTTGCTCATCCCCCCTGCCCTGGGGATTCTGCTGACCAGCCGGGACCGTGACGACCGTCAGGCCATCGCTGCCTGGTTGGTGTTGGCTTTCGTCGTGGAGGGACTCAGCTTTTCGCGGGGGGGCGTGCTGGCGCTGCTCGTCTCGCTGCCGTTGACCGGCCTGGGCTGGTGGCTCAGAAACAAAGAGAGAGAGGGCTTGTCTCTCCTCCCCCTCCCTTCGCGACGGCTGGTGATCGTGGGCGTGCTGGCGATTGTCCTGGCCCTGGCCGCCCTGGTGGGACCTGCCTGGGTGCAGCGCACGTTCAACCGAACCCATAGCACTCAGTTCCGCTTCACCTTGTGGCAGGTTGCCCTGGAGACGTTTCGGGAGCATCCTCTCACCGGCGCTGGGCCATACAACTTTGGGCGGAGCCTGTTGCGGCGCAACGACCCAACGCTGCCTCGGCGACAGGTTATGACAGCGCACAATGTTTATCTGAATACCGCCGCCGAACTGGGTTCGATCGGGCTGGCGGCCGGCGGTTGGCTGTTGCTGGCAGCCGGGCGTGCCTGGTTGACCCGCTGGCGTCGCGCGCCCGACACCGCCGACCGGGTGCAGATCGCTGCGGCTGGCGCCGCCCTGGTCGGGCTGGCGGCGCAAAGCCTGGTAGATACCTTCGCTGCCACCCCCAACGTCTTGCCGATGCTGGCCATCGCTGCCTTTGCCCTGACCAATTCATTTGTAGGGGCGAGGCGTCGCCTCCCCCTTAGAGCGCGTTTTGAAAGTCGCAATCTGCGCATTGGTAGTAACGACTTCAGTCGTTTTAGGCTTCATAATGCAAGCGATCAACGACTGAAGTCGTTACTACGAGCACTTTTAAAACACGCTCTTACCCCAACCACCCTGGCCCTGCCGATCCTGGCGCTGTACGCGGTCGGGTTGACCTGGCTCGACGTGGGACAGTTTTATTTTCGGCGGAGCGTCCGTTTGGCAGAGCAGGGAGACCTGGCGGGCGCAACGGCAGCGGCAGAACAGGCGCGACGACTTGACCCGGCCATGCCGCTCTACACCTTTCAACTGGCCTATCTTGAGGGTAGACTGGACGGCCCGCCCGACGCGTTGATGGAGGCCGCCCGGCTTTACCGGGCCGGCCTGGATGCCGAGCCGGTGGACGGCCGACAGACGGCCAACCTGGCCGCCGTCCTCTGGCAGATCGGCGACCGGGAAGGAGCCATTGACGCGCTGGCCCGGTCGGTGGCGGCCGAGCCTGACCCGATCTTCCTGGTGAACCTGGGACACCTTTACCAGCAGGCCGGCGACGTGGATCGTGCGGTCGAGGCTTACGGGCAATCGCTGGCCCGGTCGCCAGACCTGGCAGGCTCCCAATTTTGGGGGGCCGACGCGGAACGGGCGGCGCGCTGGCCCGACGTCCTGGCCTACGCCGAGGCGACCGTGGCCGCGGAGGGTGAGAACGTCACGCTCTGGCGACTGAAAATCGCGCTGGCGCAAGGGGATTGGCCGGCCGTTGACATATATGCTCAAACGCTCCTGAAGGACACGCCGGGGGATTGCAACGATCTCTCGGCCCTGGCCTGGAGTCGGTTCGAGACGAGTCAGGTCCAGGAAGCGAAGGACCTGGCGGGACGGGCGATTGACGTCAACCCCGCCTGTGGGCGTGCGTACCTGGTGCGTGGCCTGGCGAACCAGGCTGCCGGAAATCTGACGGCGGCCGAGCGGGACTGGCGCACCGCCCTCTTCCTCGGCCAGCGGCGGGGGGCCTATCACCTGGCTCGACTCTTCGAGATGCAAGGAGACGCCGACGCGGCTGCGCAATTTTATCTGAGGGCCCTGTCGCCCGGCGTTGTGCCTGTAGACGTGGAGGTCGTCCTCTACGACCGGCGTGCCACCTTTGCCCTGTTGCCGCCCCTCTTCCGCATCGGGATGAGCCCGGAGCAGGCAGAGCCCTGGCTGGCGCTGGGCCGGTTGCGCGAAGAGCAGGGGGAGTTCGAATCTGCCCGCCGGGTGTACCGGGCGTTGCTGCTGGAAGACCCCTATCTGGAAGTGGCGCAAAAACGCTTGAACGCCCTGTCCGCCGAGTAGGGGCGAGGCATTCCCAACATCGGGCTCGCCAGGCCAGGCTCCGTTGACGGACGAGGGTCCTCGTAGCGCATGCCTCGCCCCTATTCGGCCGGCACGCGGGCGACGGGGATGACGACAACCTCCAGGCGAACCGGCGCGCCGACGGCCCGGCTCAGCTCGCTTTGGATGTCCCTGACGGTGCTTCGGTCCGGCGGGCTGGGGGCATACAGCGTGGCCTCCACGCGAAAGCCCTTCCCGTCGCGCTGCAGGTCGAAATCTGCCAGCGTGGCGCCGGCGGCGGACGCCTCTCGTGTCAGCACTTCCGACACCGTTTGCTGGCGTTGCCCGTCGCGGACGGTCTGCACCAGGAAAATCCCCAGCGGGACCGAAATCGCCAGCAAAAGGGCCAGCGACACCGCCAACCCTTGTTGAAAGCGTCGCTGGCGTTCTCGTTCGTTGGGGGCAGGGCGAAAGCCCAACAGCAAAAAAACAATGGCCCCGGCCAGGCTGATGGCGATCAGGTTGGTGGTGAAAAGCAGCAACGCCCCCCCGGACACGTTGGAGCGGGCCAGGGCGACCCCGGCGCCGGCCACACACAAAGGAGGAACCAGCGCGGCAGCGATGGCTACGCCGGGCAGAGCGGCTGCCACCTCCTTGCGCCCGATGGCGTAGGCGCCGGCTGCGCCCGAGGCCAGGGCCACGATCAAATCCAGCAGCGTGGGTCGGGTGCGGGCCATAATCTCCGGGGTCAGTTCGGCGCGAGGCGTGAGCAGTGTCATGCCCACAGCGACTACCACTGCCAGCGTGATGCCCTTCAGCGCCGACTCCAGTGACAGTCGCAGCAGGCGCACGTCCCCTCGCACCACGCCCAGCGATATGGCCAGAATCGGGGTCATCAGGGGGGCAACCAGCATGGCCCCGATGATGACGGCCGCACTGTTTTGCAAAAGTCCCAGCGTGGCGATGACGGACGACAGGACGATGAGCACAAAAAAGTCCACGTCGGGGCGGGCGCCGCGGCGCATCGTCCGGTAGACCTCGATCTGTTCCGAGCGGTCGAGGCTGGGGAAGAGGGCGTAAAGTCCCCGCCACGCGCGACGCGCCCAAAACTGCGGCAGCCCCCGGTAGCGCTTCACCAGGATGACCGGCTTGTGACAAGCGCGGGCCACGTCTTCCGGCAGGCCGCCGAATTTGATCTGGTCCAGCAACCCCTCTTCCGACGCGCCCAGCAACAACAGATCGCAACGATCGGCGGCGTCGAGGATGCCCTGTCTGACGTCGTCGGCGCGGGCGATGCGCCGGCTCACGCGCCCGACGTCTTCGACGCCGGCCAGCGTTTGGTCAATGTTGGTCTGCGCCTGCTGCCGGCTGGCGGCCGTGACCGGGCCGCGTATCAGGTTCAGGGCGATGACCTCCGCCTTAGACCCGGCGGTCAGGTCCAGGCCAATTTGCACCGCCGCCGGGGCGTGGGGACCGCCGGCGGTGGGGATGAGAACCCGGCCCAGCCGGCCGGGTATGTTCCCTTTGAGCACGGCCACGTCGCAGGGGGCTTGGGTGACAACCGGGTCAATCACCGGCCCCAGATCGTAGGTTTGGGTGGTGGGTTCCCCGCGCCAGCCCATCAGGATGAGGTCGCAGTCTTCCTCGTTGGCCGTGTCGAGGATGCCCTCCACCGGACTGTGGGCGACGCGCACGATGGGATGCACCGGCACACCGGCCGCCTGAGCCCGCTTCACGGCCCGGTCGAGGAGCGACCACCGCTGGCGGGCGGCCCGCTGCCCGGCCAACAGCGACGTTTGTTCCGGGACGACGACCACCTGCAGAGTGACCACCTCTCCCCCGCGCGCCCTGGCCAGCGCGCTGCCAACGCCGATCAACGTTTCGGCGGTGGTCGGGTTGGCCAGGGGGACCAGCACCCGATATTTCGCTTCGGCGCGCGCTTCCGGCTCGTCCCGGAAGACGGTCACTCCTGTGCGGGCGGCGACTACCCCGCGCCGGGCATAGGCGATGTACCAGATGGCTCCCACCAGGAACCACCCGGCTCCAACGTCCAGGGCCTCCACCGGCAACGCCGTCAGCAAAAAGAGGCCGATGGCGATAGCCAGGCCGGGGATCAACGGGGGGAAAGGGAGCACGATGGGGCGCTGTTTGGGCAGGTGGTCGGCGCGAGAAAGGACGGTGGGCACGTTGATCAGAACGGTCGCGCTCAAAAATCCCAGGCCGGTCAGGGCCGTCAGCAGAATAACGTCGCCGTGCAGGGAGATCAGAGCCGACAGAAGCCCACCTCCGGCCAGCAGACGATAAGGGGTGTGGAATTGGGGGTGAGTGGCTCGCCACGCCGGAGGCAAAAAACCCTCCCGCGACATGTCGGCAGCGATGCGGACCAGAGTCAGCAGCGTGCGGTTGAGGGTTGTGACCAGAATGATCACAGCGATCGTCGAGACCCATCCCTGGGGGATGGGCCCTCCCAGCCGTGCAGCCAGCTCGGCGATGAGGAGCGACCGCCCGGCAACCGTCGGTCCCAACGCGTGGAAGGCGGCGATGGCGACGACGGTGCCGACGACGCTCCCCAGCCCCAGGGCAGCCAGCAGCGCACGCGGCACACCCCACTGCGCCCGGCGCATCTCGTCCCCGGCGGCCAGGATCAGCACCAGACCCCACAGGCTTCCGCTCAACAGCGCGATAGCAGCGGTCGTGTTGGGGCGAAACGTTTGCTCGCTGGCGGGTGGCGCGGGAGAGGGACCGACCCAGGCCCAGCCGCTGAGGGCCAGCAACGTCGCCAGGCCGGCGACGACGATGGCGTTTTGCATCCACCGGTTCTCGCGGGTGCCCAGGATGTTGTTGCTCGCCAAAAGCAAGGCGATGAGGGGAGCCAGCCAACGAGGGTCGAGGGTCAGGTTGAGCAGGTTGGTGGTCAGCGTGCCCAGATACTCGGCGCTGCCCCGGGCCAGCAGGCCACTCAGGACAATCCCACCTCCCAGCAACGCCCAGCCGGTGAGATAAGTGAGTCCCTCCCGCTCCGGGGTCCGGGCCAGGCGGTAAACCCCACCCGGATCACTCGCCGCCGCCAATTCGGCCAGGCTGAGGGCGATGGGTAAAAAGAGTGCGCCAGCGACCAGGTAGGTCAGCGGCGCACGCGCTCCTGCCCATTGAATTATCGGTCCCAACAGCAAAAATACACCCACCCCCAGGCCCACGCCCAAGCCCAGGGTGATGGCCCTGAACAACCGCATGTCGCGGCTGTAGCGAACTTCGCCAAAGATGGCGTTGTCGTGGCTCACCGGTTTCCCCTGTGATGGGTTTGTTGACACGAAACACGTTTTACGTCAGCGGACGTTTGGCCGGCATCCCTGGCCGGCGGGGGTAGCGAGGAGGCGTCGGGGAGACTTTTTCCAACACCACCAGGTGTCGCGCGGCGTCCAGGCCGGGGACCATCACCGGCAACACCTGACGCACCCGGCCGCCCAGGGTCTCGATGGCCTTTTGGGCCGCCGCCACCTCGGCCGACGGATCTTCCCCCTTCTGGGCAATGACCGATCCCCCCACCCGCACAAAGGGCAACGTCAGTTCGGCCAGCGTGGCCATCCCGGCCAGCGCCCGGGCCAGGGCCAGGTCGTATCGCTCGCGGTGCGCCGGGTCTCGCCCCGCCTCCTCTGCCCGCGCCTTGACCACCGTCACCCCTGCCAATTCCAGCCGCGCGACCAGGGTTCGCAAAAACTCAACTTTTTTGCCCGTCGCTTCCAGCAGCGTCAGGCGCAGCGCAGGCCAGACGATCTTCAGCGGCAGCCCCGGGAACCCGGCTCCGGTCCCCACGTCTATGGCCTGGAGTTTTGTGCCCGTCTGCCAGGGCGGGGGGCTCCCTGCGCGACCGATCCCCGCCAGACAAGACAGCGAGTCGAGAAAATGTTTCACCTGCACCGCCTGGTAGTCGGTGATACGGGTCAGATTCACCCGCGCGTTCCAGGCGATTAACGTTTCGTAGTAAATCTGAAACGCGCTCAGTTGGTCATCGCTCAGGGGAATGCCCAGGGTTCGGGCCCCATCGGCCAGTCGTTGCACGAGGCGTATCTCTTTGGACAGGATTAACAAAAGGTGATAAAATGTTCAATAGACGGACACGGGGGGCCGGTGGCGGAATGGCAGACGCAGGGGACTTAAAATCCCCTTCCCGTAAGGGAGTGTGGGTTCGAATCCCACCCGGCCTACTCCAAGAGGGTATCTGAAAATTCAAAGTCAGGCGTTCGTAGTGATGACTTCAGTCGTCGCTACGGGGCAAAAATGCGGAGACGACCGGCCAATCCGGTCGTCTCGTTTCTTTCGGGCCCTACCCTTTGACCGTTTTCTTGACCGCATCCTCGAACTTGTTGAGGGTTTCGTCTATGATGGCGTCGTCGTGGTCGTAGCACAGGAACCAGGGTTCGCGGGCGTCGGCTTCGGCCCACACGCCCAGTTCAAAGAGGTTCATCAAGAGCGTTTCGTACAGGCCGTCGTTGTGGTACTTCAGGTCACGCAGTTCCTTCACCGGCCTGTCGCCGATGATGAAGCCCTGCATGGCCGGCAGCCCGGTCATAATGTGGGGCACACCTGCGTCGCTGAGGATTTCGTCCAGCCCGCTCTTGAGCCGCTGGCCGCGCCGGGCGATGGTCTCCAGGATGGGCTGGGTTTCCAGCAGCTCGAGCACCGCGTCGGCGGCGGCCATACTCACCGTGTTGGCGGTGTAGGTGCCGCCGTGGGATACCTGGCCGGGGACCAGGGTGCTCATCACCTCTTTTTTGCCGCCAAAGGCCGCCACCGGGAAGCCGTTGCCCAGCCCTTTGGCGTAGGTGGCGATGTCGGGCAGCACGCCGTAAACCTCCTGCGCGCCGCCGTTGGCCACGCGGAAGCCGGTCTTCACCTCGTCCATAATGAGCACGACGCCGTATTCGTCGCACAGCGTCCGCAGGTGCTCCAGAAAGCCGGGCTCCGGCTCGATGCCGGCCACGTTGCCCAGCACCGGCTCGACCATGATGGCTGCCAGGTCCCACCACTGCTCTTTGACCGTCTTCTCCACCATCTCGAAGTCGTTGAAGGGGAGGGTGATGACGTACTCCCGAATCCCCCTGGGGATGCCCGAACTCATCTGCTGCGGGAGGGGGTTGCGCCGGGAGCCGATGACCCCCAGGTTCGAGCCGGCGGTGGAGAAGAGGGCGTAGTCGTACATGCCGTGATACTGGCCCTCGAACTTGATGAACTTCTCGCGGTTGGTGTGGGCGCGGGCCAGACGCAACGCGTGCATCGTCGCCTCGGTGCCCGAGTTGGCGAAACGCACCATGTCCACGCCGGGGACCATGCGCACGATGCGCTCGGCTACCTGGACCTCCAGTTCGGTGGTGGCCGCGAAGACGGTGCCGTGCTTTATCGCCTCGGCCACCCGCTCGACCACCGCCGGGTAGGAGTGGCCCAGAATAATGGGTCCCCAGCCCAGGCGATAGTCCACGTATCGGTTGCCATCGGCGTCCCAAATGTAGGGGCCTTCGGCTTTGCTCATCACCGGGGTTTCGTCGGGGCCCCAATAGCGAAAGTTGGAGTTGACGCCGTAGGGGATGACTTTGGTAGCTCGCTCGAAAATGGCTTGGGCTTTGTCGCGGTTCATAACGAGTCGCTCCTTGTAGATGGGTGCTGCACATTGGGGATTGGAGATTAGAGATTAGAGATTGGAGATTAGAGATTCAGGTGACGGGGCCGTGCTCCTCGATGCGCTCGTAGATTTTGATGCCCCGCCGGGCCAATTCGTCGAAGAAGGGTTGGGTCGGGATCGCCAGCTCCGGCGGGCGCACGCCGACTCCCTCGCACTCTCCTCTGGCCAGCATTTGCACTGCAATGGAGAGGGGGATGCCGACGTTCTTGAAATAGGCTGCCGGCGCGCCCCATTCCTCCTGCGATGGATGGTCGTTGGTGTAGGTGCATTTTACCTGTCGTCCTCTCCGTTGTCCAATCACTTCGACGACCAATCCGTAGGCCCACACCCGGCTCTCGCGCGTTTGAGGGAGTTGCAGCAGCAGATCGTTCATCAGTTTGAGAGGCGTGGTCTTCAGACCGTTCACCTCGATTTCCTCTTCGCTGAAGAGGCCGGCGTCGAGCATGCCGCGCATCAGGTTCATCACCTGGGGCGGAAAACAGCCGCGCACGTCCACCCGCTTGATGCCCGGCACCGATTCGCTCAGGGTCCACGTCTCGTCGTGGGGCACGTAGACCACCGTCTGCTCGCCGATCTGATCGTGAAAACGGACGGTTTTGGCCCCGCTCATCGAGGGAGCTTCCACGTGTTCGCCGTTTTCGTAGTAGCAGCGGTCGGGGCGCACCGGCATAAACTCGTAGAGGGTGGTGGTCAGCAGGCCGGGCGCGGGCGCCAGGCAGCGAAAGGCGGCAAAGTAAATGTGAATCTCGTCCACGCCGTCCATCCGCTCGATCCCCCGCCGGGCCATCACGTTGGTGATCCCCGGCGTCGCCCCGCAGCCGGGGATGAAGAGAATCCCCTTTTCCTCGGCCATCGAACTCAGTTGGAACTGCGGGTCGTCGCTGGACAGGTCCACCCCAGGCAACCCCTCCTCGACGCACAGCCTGTTGACGACGTAATCGTACTTGAACGGCAGACCGTTCATCACCACGTCGGCGCTGGCGATGGCCCGCCGCAGGTCGTCCTCGTCGTTGGCGTTTATTTTCATCGCCTTCAGACGGGGGTCGCCGATTTCGGCGATCATAGCTTCGGCTTTTTCCAGGGCGTAGTCGCCGATGATGATCTCGTCGAAGTCGCTGTATTCCGCCAGGTCGCGGGTCGCCTCGCTGGCGACAGCGCCGACGCCACCCAGGGCCAGAACGCGCATAAGAGCCTCCTCCTCCTTGATTGACGTGACAGATTCCCCCCACCGGCGGGGGATGCGCTGACAGAGTTCGGCATATTATACGTCGTCTGCTATGTCCAGGCAAAGGGGGAGGAGTGGGAGGTCAGGGCAATCGCATCTTAATTTTATACCAATTGCGTATTGAAAGGCTGTATTTTCTGCCCGCGCCGGAATAGGGATTCCGGCGCTGCGGGATGCTCATCGCCCCATCTCGTAGCCCCGGAATCCCTATTCCGTGGCGATTCCCCCCTCGTCGCTCACCTGCCCCATCGCAGGTGCGGGCAGAATGACGGTT
>JAJRXB010000091.1 GCA_024276515.1 Chloroflexota bacterium | reverse complement strand
GCCAGCCGCAGGGCTTTCGTCTCTCGCTCGGCTTCGGGCAGGTCGGTCAGGTCCACCACCGGCAGGGGGATGGTCAACGCCGGGGCGACGACCTGGGTTGCTTCTCCGTCCACGGTGGTGAAGGTGGTGCGCAAGGCTTCGTGGCGGCGCACGATTTCGTTCAGGCTCCTCTCCAGTGCCATCACGTCCAGCGGTCCCTCGATGCGCAGGGCGGCGGGGATATTGTATAAAGGGCTGTCAGGCTCCAGTCGGTCGAGGAACCAGAGTCGTTGCTGGGCAAAGGAGAGGGGAAGAGAGTCGGCCTCTGCTCTCCTGGGGATTACTCCCCTTTTCGCAACTCCTGCTCTCTTTTTCTTGAGTCGCAACGTGAGAAGCGCCCGTTTTTCTGGAGAAAGTTCGGCAATTCGTTGGGCAAGATCACTCATCGGAACTCTCCATCATTGCAACAGCGTTTCGTCGGCAAGCATTTCTTGTACCTCGTCCTCTGAGAGTTGCTCTAGTTCTGCCAGCAGTTGGGTCACCTGTGCATCGTCTTCCTGCTCGACCTGACGCTGTGCGATGACTACGGCCAGGTCCGCCACGGTGGTCGCTTCGAAGAGGCTGCGCAGGGGCAATTCTACCTGAAAGGTTTCGCGCAGCCGGGAGATGAGTTGGGTGGCCAGCAGGGAATGCCCGCCCAACTCGAAGAAGTTGTCGTGGACGCCCACCTGCTCGACGCCGAGCAACTGGGCCCAGATGGCAGCCAGCTCCTCCTCGACCGGCGTTCGAGGGGCGACGAAGGCGGTTTCCAATTCGGGGCGTGCCCCGCTCGGCGCCGGCAGCGCCCGCCGATTCACCTTGCCGCTGGGGGTCAGTGGCAGGGCCTCCAGCACCACAAAGGCGGAGGGAATCATATAGCCGGGCAGTTTCTCTTTCAAGAAAGCCCGCAAGTCGCCGACCAGGGACGAGGGACGAGGGGCGATGGACGGAGCGCTTTCGTCCTCCGTCTTCCGTCCTTCGTCCTCTTTCGGCACCACGTAAGCCACCAGCCGCCTGCCCCCCGAGGATGCTCCACCCCTGCCGGGCACGCGCTCGGCGTCTTGGACCAGGACCACCGCCTCTCGCAGGGCAGGGTGTCCTGCCAGCACCACCTCGATCTCGCCCGGCTCGACCCGGAAGCCGCGGATCTTGACCTGGTGGTCTGTGCGCCCCAGGAACTCGATGTCCCCGTTGGGCAGGTAGCGGGCCAGGTCGCCGGTTTTGTAGAGGCGGGAGCTCACCCCTCCCGTTCTCCTCCCTGACAGGGGGACGTCTACCCCCCCCACGCCCCCCCCTGACAGGGGGGCGTCTACCCCCCCCACGCCCCCCCCTGACAGGGGGGGGATAGAGGGGGGGGTGGGGGCGGGGACGCCGGAGAAACTGCCTGCCTCCGGGACGGAGTCTCTCTCAGGGCGAGATGCCACCCTCCCCCGGCCCCTCCCTGACAGGGAGGGGGGAATGTCTGCTTTCCCCTCTGTTCCCCTCCTGGCAGGGGAGGGAGCGGGGGCGGCGAACGGGTTGGGGATGAACCGCTCGGCGGTCAACTCCGGGCGGTTCAGGTAGCCCCGCGCCAGACTGTCGCCGCCGATGTACAACTCTCCCGGAATGCCGACGGGCACGGGTTGCAGGTGCTTATCCAGCAGGTAAATCTGCGTGTTGTCAATTGGGCGACCAATGGGAGGAAGCGCCGGCCAGTCACCCGGTGAACCTGCGAGGGTAAAAGCGGTGACCACGTGGCTCTCGGTAGGCCCATATTGATTGTGCAGAGTGCATCTTTTGAGCTTCCCAAATAAGCGCACAACCGGCCCGGTGATCTGCAACTGTTCGCCGGCGGTGATCACCTCACCCAGCGCCGTGGGACTTGCTGCCTGGCCGTCGGTTGTTTCGGCCAAATGCTGAAGGGCGACTAAGGGAAGAAACAGTCTTTCGACGCCTTCGTCTGCGAGGAATCGCGATAATCTCACGGCATCTCGACGCATCTCCTCCGAGATCAACACCAGCGTGCCGCCTGAGCACCACGTAGAAAATGTCTCCTGGAAGGAGACATCGAAGCTGATGGGAGCAAATTGAAGGGTCCTGGCCGCGCCGGGGAGCGACCAGTTTTTAAGTTGCCACGAGAGCAAGTTGTAGAGGGGACGGTGACTCATAGCTATGCCCTTCGGCGTCCCTGTGGAGCCGGAGGTGTAGATGACGTAGGCCAGGTTGTCGGGCGTTGCGCTGCTGGCCGGGTTCTCCTCGCTCTCCTGAGCGATGAGATCCCAATCGCTATCGAGGCAGATGACTCTTCGTGATGCGTGATGCGTGATGCGTGATGCGTGTTGCGTGGTGCGGGGTGCGGGGAGCCGGTCCAGCAGGTGGGACTGGGTGAGCAGCACCCTCACTTCCGCGTCCTCCAGCATAAAGGCCAGTCGCTCCGGCGGGTAGGTCGGGTCCAGGGGGAGGTAGGCTCCGCCGGCCTTCAGAATCCCCAGCAGGCCGACCACCATCTCCGGCGAACGCTCGGTGGCGATGCCCACCAACGTCTCTGGCCCCATGCCCAGCTTTTGCAAATGATGCGCCAACTGGTTGGCCCGCCGGTTCAGCGCCCGGTAGGTAAGTCGCTCCTCGCCGAAGACGACGGCGATGGCCTCCGGCGTTCGCTCGACCTGGGCTTCGAAGAGGTGATGGGCACATTGGTCCTGCGGGTAGTCGGCGGCGGTGTCGTTCCACGTCACCAGCAATTGCTGCCGTTCGGCCTCGGTCAGGAGGGGCAACGTGCAGATGGGCTGGTCTGGGTCGGCGGCGACCCCTGCCAGCAGCGTCTGGAAATGTCCCAGCATCCGCCGGATGGTGCCGGCGTCGAACAGGTCGGTGTTGTATTCCGCCGACGCCACCAACTCTCCCCCCGCCTCGGCCATGTACAGCGTCAGATCGAACGGGGCCACCCGATGCTCCAGGGCTATGGACTCCAACGAGAGTTCCCCCAACTCCAATTTTCTCCCCGCTTCGCTCAGCGCAAACGACGTCATATTCTGGCTGTCGAGCAGGCGCGTTGTCTTCTGCCATGCGAACATCACCTGAAAGATGGGCGACCGGCTGGGGTCTCGTTCCGGCTGCAATCGCTCGACCAACAGGGGGAAAGGATAGTCACCATGCTCAAAGGCAGCCAGCGTGGTGTGGTGTGTCCGGTCGAGAAACGCCGAAAACGTCGGGTTTCCAGAAAGATCTGCTCTCAGAACCACCGGGTTGACAAAGTAGCCCACCAGCCTCGCCAGCTTTCGGCTCCTGCCTGCCTTGGGGGAGCCGACCAGGATGTCTTCTTGACCGGTGTAGCGATGGAGCAGCACCTGGAAGGCGGCCAACAAGGTTGAGTAAAGCGTGGTCCCATGCGCCCTGGCCAGAGACCTGAGACTCTGCGTGAGTTCCGTGCCGAGTCTGATGGTCTCGGCGGCGCCCCGATCGGTTTGGACCGGGGGGCGAGGCCGGTCGGTGGGCAGGTTCAGCACGGGCAACTCGCCCGCCAGTTGCTCCCGCCAATAGGCCCAAAGCCGATCACCCTCTGGGCCGGACAGCATTTCGGCCTGCCAACGGACGTAATCGCTGTACCGGGCCGGAAGGGGTTTGAGGGATGCCGGGACGCCGGCCTTTTCTGCCGTGTATAGAACACCCAGTTCGTACAACAATATCACCACGGACCAGAGGTCGGTCACAATGTGGTGCATAGCCAGCACGATGATGTGCTCCTGGGCTGACCGGGTGAATAGAGTCATCCTCACCAGAGGCCCTCGCTCCAGATCAAAGGGACGGTAAACCTCCTCAGCCAGCCGGTCGTTCAGGGCCGCTTCGCTCCAGGTCGAAGCGTCTTCCTTCTGGAAGCAAACCTCCACGTGCTCGTGGACTCGCTGAACCGGTTCTCCCCGGGAAGTGGAGAAGGTTGTCCGCAGGGAGGAGTGGCGATCTACCAGTTTTTGAAACGCACGCTGCAAAGCAGAAACGTCCAGGTCCGTCCGAACACGCGCTGCGTGCACGAGGTTGTAGGCTGCGCTCTCCGGGCTCAACTGTTGCAGGAACCACAGGGCCCGCTGGCCGTGGGAAAGGGGGTATTCGGCAACCGGCTCCTGAACGGGAGGCGGGCCGGCCTCGGGCCTGGGAGAAGGTGCTGTCAACTCGGTCAGCACCAGAGATGCCAGTTGAGAGATGGTGACGTCCTGGAACAAATCCTCTGTCCCCAGGGGCACGCCCAGGCTGGATTCGATTTCGCTCGCCAGATCGACGATCAAGACGGAATCGAGGCCCAGGGTGTTCAAAGGCTGCTGCGGATCCAATTGAGATGGGGCAAGCCTCAGCACCTGGGCTACCAGTTCTTGTACGTGGGACTCCAGCAAGGAGCGGCAAGCTTCCGGGTCCATAGTGCGGAGGGCTTTGACCAGGAGGGATTCTTGTGTCGGTCCCTCTTCGTCACGCCGGCGGGGTGAGCATTCCCTGACGCGAACGGCACTTTCTTCTCTTCTCAAAAGGGGTGTGTCGTCCAGCGTGCTGGCTTCCACCACGTCCAGAGCGTCGGCGAGAAACAAGGCCCGACATGCGCGGCGCTGAATCTTGCCACTGGAGGTCTTGGGGATGCTCCTGGGCCGAATGAGTGCTACCGCGTAAACCTGCACCTCGTGAGCTTCGGCCACCGCCTGGCGGATGGCTCCTACCACCTCATCTGCGTCCCACTGCCGATTGGTGTACACCTCGTGTACCACCACCAACCGCTCTTCACCCCCCACGTCCACGGAAAACGCTGCTCCACAACCCGGTCGCAGCGCCGGGTGACTCCGTTCCACCGTAAATTCGATGTCTTGGGGATAATGGTTGCGGCCCCGAATGATGATCAGGTCCTTGAGCCGCCCGGTGATGAACAGCTCCCCACCTCGCATAAATCCCAGGTCTCCGGTGCGCAGAAAAGGTCCCGCGCCCGTATCTGCCAGGTACGCCCGGAAGGTCTGTTCTGTCTCGTCGGGGCGGCCCCAGTAGCCCTGAGCCACGCTGGGGCCCGACACCCATATCTCTCCGACCTGATCGGGCGGGTTTTGAGTCAGGGATTCGGGGTGGACGATGACGATCTCCTGGCCCATCAGGCACTGACCACAGCCCACCAGTGTTTGAGCATCCTCGTTCTTCCCGGAGGCTTCGACCACCTGATCGCGTTCAATCGCCCCTTTCTGGACCGTGTAGAGTATGGTGTCGGCGGCCTTCCATGACCCGCTGGCATAGGTCTGGGGGGGCGGGCCGCCGGAAACCATCAGGGTCGCCTCTGCGAGTCCATAGCAAGGGTAAAAGGCTTCTCGACGGAAGCCACAGGGCTCAAAAGCCTCTGTGAACCGGTCCAGGGTCTCCCGGCGGACGGGCTCGGAGCCGTTGAAGGCTACGCTCCAACTGCTCAGGTCAAGGGTCGCTCGCTGCTCGGGGGTGATCTTGCGAACGCATAGGTCGTAGGCGAAATTGGGCCCGCCACTGCCGGTGGCCTGGTAGCGAGAGATGGCCTGCAACCATCGGAAGGGGCGCTGCAAGAACGACACCGGCGACATCAATATGCAAGGGAATCCTCCGTACAAAGGTTGCAATATCGCCCCGATAAGCCCCATGTCGTGATAGGGAGGCAGCCACGAGACCACCACGCTATCAGACGTGAGCCCCATTGCCTGAGAGATCAAGGTCGAGTTGTACAGCAGGTTGCTGTGGCTGAGCATCACTCCCCTGGGCGCACGTGTGGAGCCGGAGGTATATTGAAGGAAAGCCAGAGAGTCGCCGGTTATGGCTGGCTCCTGCCACTTATGCTCCACGCTGCCGGCAATCGTATCGGTGGGCAGCCATTTCATAGCCTTCAAGGCGGGGGCTTGGTCGAACAGGAACTGCGCCATAGCCAGGATCGGGGCCGTGGTCAGTGCCACCGTCGCCTGCGCATCTGCCACGATGGCCTGGAGCCGGGGTAGAGTCCGGTCGAGCCGGGCCGGGTCGGGTGGGTAAGCGGGGACGGTGATCACGCCTGCGTACAAGCAGCCGAAAAAACCGGCGATGTAGTCCAGACTCGGGGGATAGAGCAGCAGCGCGCGCTCTCCGGTTGCTTCCAGGCTCTGAAGCATAGCGCCGATGGCCTGGGCCTGGCGGTCCAATTCGCTATAGGTCAGATGATCCTCTTCTGTTTCTCCATCCGCCAGAAAGGTGTAGGCTCGCTGGTCCGACTGGTGGAGTGCCCTCCATCGGAGGAGGTGGACTAAGGTTGAAGGTTTAAAGTTAGACTCGGAGTGAGACATTTTTGCACCTGAAAAACTCTCAAACCTGCAGAAGGATGAGCAAGTTGCCCATCCTGGGTGGTGGTTAAACTGTAAGTGACGGGGGGATGTCATTGCGAGCGAAGCGAGGCAATCTCCGGCCTGCAATGCGGGGATTGCTTCGTCCGTTTCACTCCCTCGCAATGACCTATCACTTATTTTTCTACCACTACCCCCATCCTGTAACAATATCGGCCTTTGCACGTTGTAAAAGCAGATGCCTGCGTTACAAGCGAAGCTTACTCCAGTATCCCAGTGGTACGAACCGTTTCGCCCTGGGTTACGGACACGTAGATCGCCCGCAAGATCGAGGTGGGTGGGCTAGAGATGTCCAATTTAGACGGTTTTGGATTCCGGCGGGTTGAGAAACAGATGTGGTGACACTTTCTGGAGGAGGACACCAGGCGTTCTTCGACAGTTCTTCAAGGGGCGTTTAACGTCGGGTCAACAGTTTGTGAAAGGGTTGCGTTAGTCATTT
>JAJRXB010000090.1 GCA_024276515.1 Chloroflexota bacterium | reverse complement strand
CTGCTTAATCCGCTGACAATTTCTAAGAATTTGGATACCTGTGGCCTCGTCATTGCCTTTTTTCAGGAGAGTCTTGAATGCATCTGGTCATCAATGCGACAGAAGTCGGTCGGCGGCGCGGGGGGAACGAGAGCTTCATCACGGGCCTGATTGAGGGGCTGGCCGACCTCGACCCTTCGCCCCGGGTGAGCCTGCTGACGTGTCGGTGGGACACGCCAGCCCTCCTCCCACCCATGTTCCGGCAAGTGAACCTGGGAGCGTATCGCCGTCTCCCCTTCTTCCTCTGGCAACAAACCATAGCCTTGCGCCAGTTGGAGGCCGATTGGTATCTGGCTAATTTCTTCCTGCCGCCGTCTATGCCTTGCAAGGGGGCGGTGGCGGTCCACGATCTGTCGTTCAGGGCTCATCCCGAATACTTCCCGCGGACGATTGCCTGGTATATGCATTGGCTTACGGCCTGGGCCGTCCGGCGAGCCCGGCTGGTGTTGACCGGATCCGAGTTCTCCCGAGGAGAACTCTTTCGCTTTTATTCGGTGGACGAGGAGAAGGTGATCACCATCCCCTACGGTGTGGGGTCCGAGTTCCGCCCGGTGGCCGACGAAACGGATGGGGCGACCGAACAAGCTGTGTTGTCCCGTTATGGCGTTGACGGCCCGTATATCCTGGCTTTGGGCAACATCCACCCCCGGAAGAACCTGACCCGCCTGCTCGACGCCTATTTGCGCTTGCAGCAGCGGAGAAGGTCCATACCCGCGATGGTATGGGCCGGCTTGCGGCGTTGGGACAGCGGAGAGTTGGTGGAGCAGGCCCGCTCCGCCGGCGTGACCCTGACCGGGTTTGTCGCCCAGGAGGATTTGCCGGCTCTCTACCGGCAAGCGGTGATGCTGGTTTATCCTTCTCTGTACGAAGGATTTGGCCTGCCTGTTCTGGAAGCGATGGCCTGCGGCACGCCGGTCATCGCCAGCAACGTGACCAGTCTGCCTGAGGTGACAGGAGACGCTGCGCTGCTGGTAAATCCAACCGACGTCGAAGATATTGCGGCGGCGATGGCTCAGTTGCTGGATGATGCGTCTCTGCGAAAGCGCTTGCAGCAGTCCGGTCTGGAGCGGGCCAGACAATTTACGTGGACCCGGACGGCGCAACGCCTGCTGGCCTTACTGGGTTGATGGGGCGTTCCCATCTGCGTCTTCCTGCTTCCGCGCAAAGGCGCTCAGGTTTCCCCCCTGGCCAAGCAAAACCGCAACCTGCTCCACGACGAACGTGCTCCAA
The DNA here is from genome assembly GCA_024276515.1 of Chloroflexota bacterium. Taxonomy (GTDB): domain Bacteria; phylum Chloroflexota; class Anaerolineae; order 4572-78; family NAK82; genus JAJRXB01. The sequence continues at coordinate 1,225 of JAJRXB010000090.1, read as the reverse complement.
TGTAGGGGCAAAAAGAGGGCATAACGCAGGTACCGGGCTACCCCCTGCCCAAAGGCTCTGGGCGAACCCAACTCGCCGGCCGATTTGGGCACCAGGCGGAAGATCAGGTTCATGCCTGGCTCGTTCCAGCCGCCCATATTGTGCCCCCGCGCCCAATAGCCGATCTTAAAACATGTGAACCCGGCCTGCTCCAGCATCGCCCGCAACGAATCTGGCGAGAAATGATACAGGTGACGTGGCGTGTCCAGTGCCCGCCAGTTGGCGCCGAAGAGCCTGGCCTGCCAACTGGCGATGTTCGGCACTTCGACGATCAACAAGCCGCCGGGTTTCAGAATGCGACGAGCTTCGCGCAACTCGCGCATTGGGTCGTGCAGATGCTCCAGCACGTGCCAGAAAGTTACCACGTCAAAATGTTGGGCGGGAAAGTTTGCCTCTGTCAGCTCGCCGGTGAAAACATCCAAACCCAGAGCTTCGCGGGCGTGGGCAGCGACTGATTCCGCTATCTCTACTCCCTGAACCTCCCAGCCGGATTGTCGGGCCAGGTGCAGGAAAAGCCCGTCATTGCAGCCCACGTCCAGCAGCCTGCCTCCGTTGCTGTGGACCTGCACCTTGCGTAACTTTTCCTCTTGATACCAGTGGCGCACTCTCTTGTCTATGGACGCCCGGTATTCGTGATAAGCCGCCGGGTAATAATCTGCCATCTCCTCTGGCGACGGGCGGGGGTTGAGGTAGCGCAGGCCGCAATCCCGACACTGCACCAGATTGAACTCACCGGGTGGGCCGAATCGTTGGACCGGGACAGTTTGCACCACCTGCCATTGATCCGAACCACAGAGATTGCATGCCACTTCTTCCACGAATCCCTCCCATATGTGAGGTATGCCTGTCCCCGTCAGGGGGCCTCGCCCCTACCCCAATGGCTCCCCTATATCTTGAGGTCGGCCAAGCCGCCATCCTCTAGATATAGGGTATGTCAACCCGCACCTGCGGCCAGGCGGCCCGCCCATAGGTCCCCCGAATGGGGGAAAGTGGCTGTGGGGCAGGTGAATTCGCCAGACTCCAGTACTGAGCATGTAAGCGTCCACCCCTCCCTGACAGCTATGCATTACCCACATGTCGTTCCGGCCGCTTTTTGCTGCGAATAAATCCGCAGCCTAATAGCTAAAGTCGGCTCAAGCCGACTGCTCCTCCCCCGATTCTGGGCAAAGACAGCACGTTTCAACGT